>JACQVL010000260.1 GCA_016209865.1 Candidatus Latescibacterota bacterium
GCCGGGCGGCAGGATGCCGACGACCGTAAAAACCGTCCCGTCGAGCGTGAGCGTTTTTCCGGGCAGGCTCGGATCGCCGCCGAAGACGCGCTGCCAGAGGCCGTGGCTTACGATTACGACGTGTTCCTTACCCGCCTTGCCATCTTCGGGCAGGAATGTACGTCCCCGCGCGGACGTCGCGCCCAGCATCGGGAAGAGATGGGGGGAGACGAAAAACCCGGATATCCGCTCGGCTTCGCCGGCCCCGGTCAGGGTGAGGTTCCATGACGGCGTGATCGCGGCCATCTGTTCAAACGACCGGGTCTGCGCCTGCCAGTCGTTAAAGTTGGGATACGCCACCGGATCGCGGTTGACGCCCTCTTTCGTGTTGTGGCCCCAGAGCACCACCAGCCGGTCCGGGTCGGCATACGGAAGCTCCCGCAGCAGCACCGCGTTGACCACGCTGAAAATCGCCGTATTCGCGCCGATGCCCAGCGCCAGCGTCAGTACCGCCACCGCCGTGAAGCCGGGACTCCTGCGCAGCATCCGGACACCGTACCGCAGGTCTTGCCAGAGTGTGTCCATGAGGCACCTCCAGAAGGGCAGTGACGAGTGAAAAACACCTCCTGTTATGGGTTTTCTTTGCCTTTCACTCTTCACTCTTCACTCTTACCTTTTCACTCTCTTCCACGATCTGTCCGTCGAACAGGTGCACGGTGCGATCCGCGTAGCGCGCAAAGCGCGGGTCGTGGGTGACCATGCAGATGGTCGCTCCACCCTGATGGAGGTCGCGCAGCAGGTCCATCACCGCTTCCCCGTTCTTGGAATCTAAGTTCCCGGTCGGCTCGTCCGCTAAGAGGATGGCGGGACGGCCCGCTAAGGCTCTGGCCACGGCCACGCGCTGCTGCTGGCCGCCGGAGAGCTGTGACGGATAATGCTTCATCCGGTGAGACATGCCGACCTTTTCCAGCGCCTCCTGCCCCCATTGCTTCCGCTCCGCAGCCGGCATCCCCCGGTAGGTCAGCGGCAGCTCGACGTTCTCGAAGACGGTGAGGTCGCCGATCAGGTTAAAACTCTGAAAGATGAACCCGATCTCTCGATTCCGGATACGTGCGCGGTCTGCGGGACTCAAGTTCTGCACCGGGTTGCCGTTCAGAGAATAGCTCCCCTCGGTCGGAGAATCCAGGAGGCCGAGGATGGAGAGCAGGGTCGACTTGCCACACCCCGACGGGCCGGCGATAGAGACATACTCTCCTTTTCGGATTTCCATGTGGATATCCGCGAGGGCGTGCGTCTCAACCTCATCGGTGAAAAACACCTTCGTCATGCCTTCGAGACGAATCAACGACTGATCGTTCATGATGGACTCCTTTAGTGGTCGATGATCGGTGGTCGGTGGTCGGTGGTCGGTAAAAAACTTGTCACTCGGCACTTGTCACTCGTCACTGCTGGTGTGGCTGACCCCTGCCCCTTTTACTTTAACCGGATCCGATCCACCGCATCCCAGGCGGACATGTCCGACAGAATCACCTGGTCGCCGACTCGTAAGCCGTCCAGAATCTCGACGGTGTTGACCGAACTGCGCCCCAGCCTGACCTGCACACGAACGGCGGTCTTGCCATCATCTTCGAGTTTGAACAGACCGACCATCCCCTGTCCCTGTCCATAGACAGGCCGTCCAACATAGAGGATATCGGCGAGACGTTCCAGTTCAATCGTCCCATCGACGCTCTGATCGGGCCGGGCTCCTTTGGGCAGCGGGCCTTCCAGCGCGATATCCACCGTGACCGTCCCGTTCTGCGCCGCCGGGTCGATCCGTGCCACGCGACCGGGCACGAGACCGTTCCGGGTATCGATCGAAGCGTGTTGACCGATGAGAATGTCTTTGGCTTGAGTCTCCGCGACCTTGATCTCCGCCTTCAGGTGCTCCGGTTCGACCACCCGCGCCAGGTTCAGGCCAGGGGTCACCCACTGGCCGACTTCCACCGGCACCTGCTGCAGCACCCCTTCAGTCCCCGCCCGAACACGAAGGGACTCGACCTGTCGCCGTCTGAGGCCATGGAGGGTGCGGAGTTGTTCGACGTGCGCCCGTTTGGCATCGAGCTGGGCCTGGATCGCGCGGGTGTTGATCGCCAGGCGTTGCTGCTCGATCTCATACCGGGTGGTGAGTCCTTCAGCTTTCACCTTGGAGAGTTTCCGGATCAGGTCCGGGGCAAGCCCATTCTTGGCCAGCTCCTCATCCGTCTCCGCCTGCAGGACCGCCTGGCGGTAGTCTGCCTGGATCACGGCGGCTGCGGCTTTCTGATCCAGAAGCTGAGTCTCAAGCTGCGCTTGCAGACTCTTGTACTCCGCCTCAGCCGCCTTGAGCTGCCACTCCGCATCTAAAGCGTTGAGTTCGAGTTCAGGGTTGCTCATCTCCAGCACCACCGTATCCGCTGTCACCACCGCCCCTGGCAACAGACGGATGCGCTCGACTCGCCCTTCCGTGGCCGCCGGGATCCATCGAATCTCTTCAGGCACGAGTGTTCCCACCCCGCGCACCTGGCGGAGCATCGACCCCCGTCTAACGACATCGATCATCACCGTCGCCCGCTCCACCGTCGGCGCGGCGGGCCTGAGCCGCGACAGTCCCGCCGTGATGAGGAGGATCGCACCCACACCGACGATGGTATACACAAGACGGCGAATCCGTCGCGCACGTTTGTCCACTGGGCGCTGTATGTCCATGAGAGTCTCCACAAGATGATGGCCGGTGAAATCAGTGACAAGTGACGAGTGACCAGTGACGAGTGAAAGACGGTTCTCTTGGGTCATTCCCGCGAAACTTGTCCTCGCGAAAGCGGGGAACGGGGAGCAGGGACGGGAATGACACCAGATGTTTCTCGTCACTCGTCACTGGTCACTCGTCACCGATTTTACCGATCACCGATAGAGATGGGGCAAGAGGTGTGCCATCGGAACCATGCTTCCTAAGTAGCTGAAAAATTTGATCTGAACGAATCGATCACGGATCAGGGCTGTCCCTCATGTGTCCGCTTTTGGGACGACCGTGTCCCACAACCGATCACTGATGACCCGGCTGCATGCTTTTTGGCACGTGGTTTGCTAGGGTTTACGAATAGGATCGATCACCTCGATGAGGAGCATCCCAGGAGGAGGCGTTTATGATGGCTACGCATTCGAACCATACGGTGTGCTCAGAGCGCGCTGACCCACCCCTCACCTCAGCCCCCCGTCTCCTGATCGCGGATGATGATGCCGTCCTCAGAGTCTCGCTCGGCAAGATCTACACGAAAGCCGGGTATGAGGTTGTCTTAGCTGCGGACGGTGAAGAAGCCATCCAGCTCGCGCGGACTCAACCGTTCGACCTGGCCCTGATCGATTTAAGCATGCCGAAGTATAACGGGCTTGAGGTCTTGAAAGCGATGAAACGGTTTGCGCCGCGGATGCCAGTCATCATCCTCACCGCGTTCGGGGCGTGGGATACCTACGCGGAGGCGCTGGAAGCGGGCGTGTACCAGTACGTCTCGAAGCCCATCCGGCAGGATGAGTTGTTGTTGTTGGCCAGGAACGCCCTGGAGAGCGCTCATTAGTTCACCGCCTGGCTTCACAGCGAAAGGTGGGGAGCGAAGCCGAGCCGGTGTGTGTTTGTCCCACCGGCTCATGTTATTTGGTGAGGAGGAGCGACGATGATCGAACAGGCGGATGTCGTCATCATCGGGGGGGGAGTCAACGGCGCGAGCATCGCTTACCACCTGGCGGCCCGACAGTACGGAACGATCGTGCTCGTCGAGAAGAGCGGGCTGGCTGACGGGTCATCCGGGAAATCCGGGGGGATCATCCGGCAGCACTACTCCAACCCGGCGCTGATTCGGATGGCCATCGAAAGCCGGCGGTTCTTCGAACGGTTCGACGCTGAGGTCGATGGTCACGCGGGGTTTGTGCAGAATGGGTTTCTCATCGTCGTGGCCGAGAAGGAAACAGCGGCTCTGAAAGCCAACGTCACCCTTCAGCGAGAGCTGGGGCTGGACGTGGAACTGGTCGCGCCGGCTCAGGTTGGAACGATCCTGCCGGGCATCAATACTGACGGAGTGGCGCTGGCCGCGTACGAGCGGAGCGCGGGATACGCCGACCCCTACGGCGTCGTCACTGCCTTCGCACAACGAGCCAAACAATCAGGGGTAACGATCCACATCGGGCGGCAGGTCACGGGGATTCACGTCCAGGACGGCGCGGTCCGCGGGGTCGAGACGAACCTCGGCCTGATCCGGACGCCGCTCGTCGTCAACGCGGCCGGCCCGTGGGGACGGCACATCGCCCGCATGGTCGGGATCGACCTGCCCCTGACGGTCAAGCGTCTGCAGGAACTCGTCGTCAAGCCGCCCACGGCCTACTCGAAGATGAACCCGACGGTGATCGACCTCTGTCACCTCGTGTACTTCCGGCCGGAGCCTGGCGGGTTGGTGCTGGCCGGGGGGGGCATCACGGACGACCCGGAGCCGGTCGACCCGGATCGCTACAAGGGGGCTGATTTCGAGACCCTGTCCGATGTCTCCGAACGATTGACCCGGCGGATGCCAGGGCTGGCGGATGCGGAACTCATCCGGGGATGGGCGGGGGTGATTACCGTAACCCCCGACTTCCACCCCATCCTCGGCGAAGCCCCGGAAGTCCAGGGGTTCATCCATGCGATGAGCTGCAGCGGCCACGGGTTCAAGCTGGCCCCCATCGTCGGACGGCTGATCGCCGAACTCATCGTCGATGGGCACACGACCACGCTCGACATCACGCCGCTGCGTCCGGATCGGTTCCAGCAGGGACGCGCGTTGAGGTCGCGGTACGAGGATTTCCCCATCCTCGCATAAACCCATCACGCCATTTCGGGACCGCGTCGAACACTCGCCGCGCATCAACGGGTCGCGCTGATGCTCCGGTATTAAATCGGTGGTCGGTGGTCGGGAGTCGGTAACAATCAGTGACGAGTGACGAGTGTGTAACCCCCCTCCGTGTCCCCCCGCATGCGGGGGGACGATAGGGGGGTGTCATTCCCGCGCAAGCGGGAATCCATATCTGCTCTTACCGACCACCGACCACTGATCACCGACCATCGTCACTTCACCAACGTCATCCGCCGCGTCTGGCTGAACCCGGCGCTCGTCGTCAGGCGGTACAGATACACCCCGCTGGCCACGTTCATCCCGTGCCCATTTCGACCGTCCCACGTCACCATATACCGCCCCGGCGGCTGCACCGTCTCGACCAGCCGGACGACTTCCTGGCCTAACAGGTTGTACACCGCCAGCATGATGTGCGCCGCCTGTGGCACATCGTAGGCGATCTGCGTCGCCGGGTTGAACGGGTTCGGCCGGTTGGGCTTCAACGCAAACGCGGTCGGGAGCGGCTGGACCTTGACCGTGCTCGTCCCCAGCCCCACCGGAATCGCCTGCGCCCCCCGGTTGGCCAACAGCACCTGCGACAGGGTCAGGGTGGGGGCGGCCTCAGGTCCGCTCCGCACGGTGACGGGCACCAGCAGGGTCGTCCCGTGACCCGCCGGGATGGCCTGGCCGGTCGGACTGTAGATGAGCACCTGCAATCGCCCGGCCGTCACGTGACTCTGGAGCGTCATCCCCTCCGCCCGGCCGGCGAGCTGAGGCAGACCGGGCTCGAGCTGTGAGGGATCGAACGTGAAGGCGGCCTGCATTCCGGCGACGACACCGTCCGCGCTCATCGTCACCGGGATGGCCAGTTGACCGGATGCCACAGTCTGGAGATCGCCCAGACTCACCGTGACCGGACTCGTCGGTCCGTCCGCCAGTACTTTCGCCGGACTACTGTGGAGGACGGCGTTGATCATCCAGACGATGTCCAGGATGTTGATCGCCCCATCCCCGTTCGGGTCGGCTAAGAAGCGCTTGAACCCGAACGGCTCTGGCAGGGCTCCGAGGACGTACTTGATCTCCTGAATCAGGTCGAGGATATTGATATCCCCGGTGGCGTTGAGGTCGCCGCGTCTGCCGACATGAATCGAGCCGGGCTGGACCCCCGGATGGATCGGCTGGCTGTCCGGGTCGGAGAGGAGGGCATTCGTCACGGCCATCATGATCCAATCCCCGAACGGAGC
>JACQVL010000261.1 GCA_016209865.1 Candidatus Latescibacterota bacterium
GTAGGGGCGAGGCTTGCCTCACCCTGGGCGACCCGATGGGTCACCCCTACATACTACCGGTCCTCTATACTTCTGTTTCTCTCGTCACTCGTCACTGGCCACTCGTCACTCTTTTTTTCCGGTACACGAACACTGGATAACTCAATTCCCCCTGTCGGGCCGCCACCGTCATCGCCATCCGGGCGTCGAGCCGGCGCCTGAGAGGGTCGGAGACATCAGGATGAGAGTACACCAGCCAGACTCGCCCGTCCGGACGGAGTTCCTGTTCTACATGCGCGATGAGCGCCTCGGCATCCTGGACGAGGGCGTCAGGATGAGCGGTCAAGTGTGCCCGGTCGATCCAGGCGATATGCTGCTCCAGTCCGCGCGGGTAAGAATGCATGATGACGCGCTGTCCCACTTTGTCAAGATAATACTGGATCGGCGGACGGCTCAGCCCGGTCAAGATGACGATATCCCCTTCTTTCCCTTGTTTGACGATCAGATCGGCGATGTCGTTCCGTGGCGCGTCGTGGGCGACCGCCCGCAGGTAGAGACTCAGCGGCCAGAGGGTCAGGCCGATGGCCGTCAGGCCGATGACCCGCTGGAGGATGAGCGGCTTCACGGCGGTCAGGCCGGCGGCGACCAGAAGCGCCCAGACGGGAAACACCATCATATCGTACCGTCCGGAAAAGTAGACGGGAGTGACGAAGGATATCAGGTAGCCCAGGCTGAGCGGCAGGATCAGGAAGAGCACCCAGGCGGGACGGCGTCGCCAGACTGCATGGAGTCCCAGGACGAGCAGTCCTGAGAAGATCAGACTCAGCATCCATCGGATCGGATGGGAGGTGGCGGCGACGGACAGCGGCTGGCCGAAGCTGAAATAGTAGAACGATCGCCCCACATCGAGGAGGGTGGTACGGTCCAGATGGGGGGTCTGATGTCCCGAGACCTGGTACCAGAGGGACGGCAGCCAGGGGGTGTACACCGCCAGGATGCCGAGGTGGCAGTACAGGGCAGCGCGAACGGCCGCCCGGTCGCGCCGGCGCAGCCAGACGAACACGGCGGCGATGAGCGGGACGAACAGCCCATAGAGGTGCGTGTACATCGCCATCACCGCCAGCATCCCATACCCCAGCCAATCACGCCAGCGGCCACGCTCGCAGGCGCGCTCCAGGGCGACCATCGCGGCCACACTGACGACGGCCAGCAGTCCGTACATCCGCACCTGCCGGGAGTAGAACAGGTGAATCGGGGAGAGGGCGACCAGCAGGCCCGCGTACAGGCCGGCTGGCCGGGAGAAGTCGGCGGTTCCGATTCCATACACGAGTCCCACTAACATCAGGCCAACGATCACGGAGAGGCGAACCAGGTGCGTTTCTGCCATACCACCCCATCCGATCCAGTAGTGCAGGATGAGATGGTAGAACGGCTGGGCTGAATCGTGGCGCAGCATCTCCAGCATCTCAGGGAGCGGCCGTGCGGCCGCTATCGCCGAGAACGCCTCGTCAAGCCACAGGCTGTGCGCGTCGATGCTCCACAACCTGAGGGCGGCGGCGACGAGGAGGAGACTGAGCAATCCGACAGAGAGGTGGGTACGAGTCAGGAAGGAGCGAAGCATAGTCACACGGAATGAGCCAGTCGGAAGGAAGGGGAAGGGCGAGCGCGTCAGCCCGTGCCGTGCTCTCGGAAATAAGCGATCGTCTTCTGTAAGCCTTCTTCGAGCGACACCGTGGGCTCCCAGCCGAGGATTCGTCGAGCCTTCGAAATATCCGGACGCCGGAGTTTCGGGTCGTCCTGGGGAAGCGGGTTATGGACGATCGTGCTCGTGCTCCCGGTCAGCCGGATGATCGTCTGGGCCAGTTCCAGCACCGTCATCTCGTTCGGGTTGCCGATGTTGACCGGGTCGTGCTCGTCCGAGCGCATCAGCCGGTAAATCCCCTCGACGAGGTCCTGGTAATAGCAGAAACTCCGGGTCTGCTGGCCTTCGCCGAACACGGTCAACGGCTCTCCGCGGAGCGCCTGCGTGATGAACGCGGGCATGACCCGGCCGTCGTTGGCGCGCATCCGGGGCCCGTACGTGTTGAAGATCCGCACGATGCGCGTGTTCAGGCGGTGTGCCCGATGGTACGCCATCGTCATCGCTTCCGCGAACCGTTTGGCTTCATCGTAGACGCCGCGAATCCCCACCGGGTTGACGTTGCCCCAGTACGTCTCTGGCTGCGGGTTGACGAGCGGGTCCCCGTAGACTTCCGACGTGGAAGCTAAGAAGAACCCCGCCCCCTTCGCCTTGGCCAGTCCGAGCGCGTTGTGCGTGCCCAACGACCCGACCTTCAGCGTCTGGATCGGATACCGCACGAAATCAATCGGGCTGGCCGGACTGGCGAAGTGCAGGACGAAATCGACCGGCCCGTCGATGTCGAGGTAGCGCGTCACATCCTGCTGGATGAACGTGAACCGGTCGCTCTGGATGTGCGCTAAGTTGGCCGTGCGTCCCGTGATCAGGTTGTCCAGGCAGACGACGGCATGGCCCTCAGTCAGCAGCCGATCGCACAGATGGGACCCTAAGAACCCGGCTCCGCCGGTCACGACGATGCGCACTGGAAACCCCCTGGAAGAACGTGCTCAAGCCCGCTCTTCTTCGTTCTCTAAGCCGATAAGCTCTTCTAAAGGAACTTTCCTGAGTTCGGCTCGAAGATAGGCCCCAATCTGAGATTGTTCCATCCGTATCAACTTATGTTCATACCCCAAAACTCTCTTGAGTTCATGCGCGACTTGTTGAGGCCAATACCCCATACTCATCTGAATGATCGTCCCCTGAATCTCCTCAGCCAGTCGTTCGATACGACTGTTGGATCCGATGCGATCCACGATGATAATCGTTGACACATACCATGTGGATCGTCCTATTACGATGCAAAATTTCTGAAGCCAGTTCAGGAAGATTCTGTACGAACTCCTCTGAGGTTGTAGACCCTCTCAGAAACATTCCCACCGTCGCAAGATTCAGTGCCGCGACACGACGACGCGTAAAAACTTCGGTCGAGTCTCGCAAATTTCTTCCAGTCAGCACATCATACACGACCCCTCGAACCACTTCAATCCCGATTTGTCGCACCAGTTTCCCACCGCTGGCTGAAAGAAGTTCTAAAGCCGCCGGTGATACAAAATCGCTGAGGTTGTGGATCCTTTGATGAGACTGGGCCATCCCCTCCCGCCTCCTACAGCAAGATGTCCGAGACATCAATAGGCGGGCAATTGAGGGTCAAGACATTGCTGGCTGCCTTCCCTAACCACAACTTGACTTCCGTTTGCATTATTTCCACATAATGAGGCTCCTGTTCAATCAATACAAAACGTCTGTCTTTCTTAACCGCAGCTTTGCCTACTGTACCGATACCGGCGAATGGGTCTAAGACGACATCACCTTTAAAAGAATAGTATGTGATGACCCTTTCGGCTAATTCTATAGGAAAGATAGCCGGATGCCTCTCGTCATAAGCTGGTTTGATTCTCCAGATATTCGTCCGTTCGTAATCATCCTCAATCCGAGACGCTTTCACGAGTTCACAGTCTGGATGAGCGCGGATATTCCAATCGATCAGCTTATCGGTTCGTTTACGATAGACAAGCACATACTCTGTCACTGGCACCGGTTTGTACTGCAATGGGTTTCTGTCGGCAGCAAACCGCCGTCCTCGTCCAGTGGCCCAGCCTGCCCCTTCTGGTTTTTCCCAGATGATATCGTCTATGAAGCCATACCCTTCTTCGATGAAAATTCGATGTATATCAAATGGCACAGCAATTCTTTGCGAGGCTTGGTTTCGGTTAGAACGTCTGATGAGGACAGGAGAGACATTGATCACAAAGAAACGTCCTTCAGCCAATACGCGATGAAGATGTTGAATGACCTTCCGCAACTTCAAGAGATACTCTTCGTATGTCACAAAATCTGTGTACTCCGGGCGTGCATTGTAGTAGGGAGGCGAAGTAAACACTAAGTCAACAGAACCGGCTGGTAAATCCTGGAGGATATCTTCACAATCGCCCAACGCGATGGTATTCCGTAAGGAGGAGAGAGCATACGTGTTGTTTGAACGAGAGGTCTTGTTCGCGACGGTCTCTCCATTGCGTCCCAGTAAGCGTGCTTCCAAGATGGCAGCCGTGGTAGACTGGTCTTGGAGCACAAGGGAAGACCTTGCATCTATCACAACTTCTCCGACGGGATTCTGATTAATCTTATTCAACAAGGGAACCCGCCACACATGGTAACGGTCGTCTATTTCTGGCAAACCAAAGGTGATCACTTGCTCCAATCGCATATTTTGAAGCCAAACAAGCGCGACCTGTTTAGCAGTCCGTACATCCAGAACACGATAGTGACGGCATGCAGCGACTGTCAGTCCCTTCTTTAACATTCTTCCCAGACTCTCCTTGTCGATCACGCTTCCAATTACACCGACACTTCTCCGGCCAGGTCCGCCAGGATCATCGGCAACGGCTTGAGTTCACGCCGCAGAGGATCAAGAACCAATCCCATCGATTCGAGCGTCAAAGCGCCCAGCAGCAGACTGTCGCCTTCTTCGCCGAAGATGACGTCCGCGACCCCGACTCGGTTCCCGTATTTGAAGAGCGCTCCTCCTCTCTTCCGTACAATCGTCGATCCGTCAGCCAACCGAAACTCTTCCTGGGCAAACGGTTTGATACCGAGCCGCTCCAGAACCGGAGTCGGCACGACAGAGTAGACGGCTCCGGAGTCGATCAAAAACTCGAGCGTCTCGGTCACGTCAGGGTTCTCAATGTTTCCGACTTCGAGCTTTAACACCGTCAACCCCATCGTCATCTCCCTTCAGATACACCAGCATGCATTCCTGCTTGCACGGGAATGACAACAGATGCTGCTCGTCACTTGTCACTCGTCACTGCTTTTCACATTTCCCCCAGCACACGCAACGCGATCTCCAACGCCTTCCGGCCATCCACCCCGTCAGGTTTTGGTTTCTCTCCACGCTCGACCGCATCAACGAAATACTGCATCTCTTTCACGAACATGTTCTCCTTGCGGAACGGGTAGACCTGCCGCGTGTTCCCATCCCGCCGGATGACGAAGTAGCCGTGAGTGGACGTATTGACCTCGCCCGGGTCGTTGTCCAGGTCGTGGAACGACAACACCCCGTCCGGGCCGAGCGCGTCATGGATGCCCGGACTGTGACACCCCGCCGGGAGGCCCCAGGACCCGACGATGACATGCTGATCGCCCGACTCGAACGTTAGGGTTGTCGTCCCGGTGTCTAAGGCTGTGGTTGATGGCTTGAGCCTGACCATCGTCGACCGAACGTCCACCGCTTCTCCGAACGCATACCGGCAGAAGTCGTAGTTGTGCACCATCCCGTCTAAGAACGGGCCCGCCCCCTGTGCCCGGTCCATGTACCACGGGGACGACGGCCCGCCGCTCGCGTACACCATCCGCCAGACGATCGGGCGTCCGAGGAGGCCCTGCTCTACCAGGCTCTTGAACGCGCCCCATTCCGGGCAGAACCGGCGCACAAACCCGATCATCAGTCCGACCCCATGCCGCTCGCATGCCTCGATCATCCGGTCGGCCTCCGTCAGGGTGCGCGCCATCGGCTTCTCGCAGAAGATGTGCTTCCCCGTGCGCGCCGCCTGGACGACCATATCCCGATGCGTGAACGTCGGGGTGCACACCAGGACAGCGTCGAGGTCGATCGCCAGGAGCGCCTCGTCGGTGGGAGCGATCTGCGGAATCTGGAATCGCTCTTGACGACGGCGACAGGCTTCAGGGTCGAGATCGGTGATGGCGACGACGGAGGCGTTCGCGACGGACGTGAGCGAGGAGAGATGCTCTCCCGCGATCCCTCCCGCTCCGATCACTCCAAGACGCACCGGCATGGACGAGTCCTTCCATTTTGGATTTTGGATTTTCGATTTTGGATTGGTCTGCTGTTCTATAGTTTCCTTACAAAAAAAGATTGTGCATGGAATCCTACTGTCGCAGAAAATGACGCTCAGGATGTATCGTCTATGTAGTCGAAGAAACCTCTCTCGTCTCGACGCCCGATGAGCCAACGATGGACATGAGATTGCGCTCATCCAAAATCCAAAATCTAAAATCCAAAATCACTCCGACTCCTGCGACGTCGCCTTGAACTGCAGATCGCTCAGGAGATCCCGGATTTCCTTCGCGTACTCTCCGTTGGGCGCCGCTTTCAGGTAGAGGGTATACTCGGCGAGCGCGGCCCGGTACTTCTTCTGAGCGGTGTAGATGTTCCCTAAGTTGTAATGGAGTGTCGGCGAGTTCGGACTCACTCTCAACCCGGCCTGGTACTGCTCGATCGCCTGATCATACAGTCCCTTCTGGACATATAAATTCCCCAGCGTCGTGTACGCGGCGGCTGACTGGGGTTGTAGCCGGATGATCTCCCGGTACGCGGCGATCGCCTGGTCGAGCCGGCCACGCTTCCGGTAGGCGTTGGCGAGCGTCTGGTACGCGGAGAGATCGTCCGGCTGTGCCTTGACGATCGTCTCGTACGCGGCGATGGCGTCATCCCACTGTCCCGCCTTCACGGAGAGCGCCGCCAGGGCGGAGAGGGCGTTGGTCGAATCCGGCTTCAACTGGACGACCTGCCGGTAGGCCGACAATGCCTCACTCACCCGGCCGCTGGCTTCGGCCGCGACCGCAAGACCGTAGTGGGCATCCACGTCGTCCGGCTTCAACTCGATCGCGCGTTTATACGCCTCGATCGCGTCCGCATACTTGCCCTGCTGCTCGCAGACGTACCCGATGGCGAACGCGATATCCGGGTCACCGGGTTTGATAGCGAACGCCCGTTTATACGACTCGACCGCCGTGTTCCACTCCTTCTTCCGCTCGTACACGTACCCTATCGCGTAGAGGTAATCCGCGTTCAACGGGCTTAACGTGACCGCCTGCCGGTAGGCGGCCAGCGCCTTGTCGTAGTCTCCCTGTTTCTCGTACGCGTACCCGAGGGCGAAGTGAGCATCCCCCAGGTCGGGGTTCGCCTCCAGCGCCCGCCGGTACAGCCGGATGGCCGCTTCGATCTCCTCTGGCGTCGTGAGCGCCATGGGGGCCGGGACTCGCGCCGGGCGGTCTGTCTGGACGACGTCCCGGGCAGAGGGCGTGACAGAGGGGATTGATTCGGCGATCGTCGAGCTGGACGGTTCTGGCGACAGAAGTTCAGCGATCAGACTGTCGATGAGGGCGGACTGCTCGTTGTTCCGCCCCGTCACTCTGACCGACCTGATCGGCTGGCCAGTCTCGCCGGAGGTCGAGGTGACGGCGATCGTCAACTGCTTCCCCGTCCGTTCAAACGACCCGGTGATCAACGTCTGGGCATACAGCACCCCGCTCAGGCTGATCGCGGTCTTCGCATCCAGCGTGGCGGACGGGGAGACGTGTTGCTCGGCGAGCGTCTGCCGGATCATCGCCCCGTCCACGGTCGTCATCCCGCGTTGCTCGCGGAGCCGCGTGGACAGCGTCGCGCTGAGGGCGGACCGCAGCCAGTTCAGGCTCGGATCGCCCGTGGCATTCTGAAACGGCAGGACCGCCACCATCGCGGGCTCGGACGAGGCAGACGGCAAGTCGACCCGCCTCGGCGCGGTCGCGCCGCAGCCAGCCACGATCAGCACAGACCCGATCAGCACGCCGATCCGGTTCACGTCAAGACTCCAGGCTGACAGGTTTTGTGAAAATCTATGGACACAGAGGATGCGGTACAATAGTCGATTCTTCATCCGGTGTCAAGCCTTCTTTTTCCCCTGTTACGTCACAGTCATCTCTTGACAGTCGGCTGACAGTTGGCCCTTCTTGACGGTCCGCTCCTCCTGAAGCGCACGCATCACCTTCGTTCCCCTTGACAGGTCACCGGCCTGATGTTACTTTGGGGTACGGAAGACGTGTTCCATCGCGTCTCGACGAGGCGAGGACGTTGAAGGAGAGATGCTATGGCGACCCCACAGACCCCTCACATCATCACCCCTCTGCCGGGTCCGAACGCGCAGGCCTGGCTGAAGAAGGACGAGCAGTACCTCTCCCCATCCTACACCCGCCCGTACCCGTCCGTGATCGAGCGAGGCGAGGGATCGATGGTGTGGGATGTTGACGGGAACCGGTATATCGACTTCAGCGCGGGGTTAGCGGTGTGTTCGACCGGCCACTGCCATCCTGAGGTGGTGCGGGCGATCCGCGAGCAGGCGGGGAAGCTGATCCACATGTCGGGGACTGATTTCTACTATCCCGCGCAGATTGAACTCGCGGAATTGCTCGCAGAAATCGCGCCGGGGGATGCTCCCAAGCGTGTGTTTTTCTCCAACTCTGGGACGGAAGCGATCGAGTGCGCGTTGAAGCTGGCCCGGTATGTGACCGGCCGGCAGTACGTCATCGCCTTCTTAGGCGGGTTCCATGGCCGGACGTACGGGGCGCTGTCCCTGACGGCGAGCAAAGCGGTCCAGCGAAAAGGGTTCGGCCCGCTCGTCCCCGGCGTCATCCACATCCCGTACGGCAACTGTTACCGGTGCGCGTATCATCTGACGTACCCGGCGTGCCGGTACGCGTGCGTGTCGTACTTAGAGGACACGATCTTCAAGACGATCGCCCCGCCGGATGAGGTCGCCGCCATCGTCGTCGAGCCCATCCAGGGGGAGGGGGGCTACATCGTCCCTCCGCCGGAGTACCATCAGGCGCTCAAAGAGGTGGCCGACCGCAACGGCATCCTGTGCATCGCGGACGAGGTGCAGAGCGGGGTTGGACGGACGGGCACGATGTTCGCCATCGAGCACTGGGGCGTGGCGCCCGACATCATCGCTGTCGCCAAGGGCATCGCCTCCGGCCTGCCGCTCGGCGCGACGATCGCCCGGGCCGACCTGATGGACTGGGGGCCGGGGGCGCACGCGAGCACGTTCGGCGGGAACCCGATCTCCTGCGTCGCCGCGCTGACGACCATCCGGCTGATCCGGGATCAATACCTCGACAACGCCCGTCTGATGGGGGAACGCATCATGACCCGTCTCTGGTCGATGCACGCCCGGTTCCCCTGCATCGGGGATATTCGCGGGAAGGGACTGATGATCGGGATCGATCTCGTCAAGAGCCGGGAGACGCGGGAAGGGGATCACGACCTCCGGGAACGGGTCATCATCCGATGCTTCGAGAAGGGCCTCCTCATCTTAGGGTGTGGGGCGAGCACTATTCGCTTCATGCCGCCCCTGGTCATCACTGCCGCCGAGGTGGATGCGGCGCTGGACATCTTTGAAGAGGCGATGGGCGAGTGATTTGACAATCTTTACCGATCACCGACCACCGACCACTGATTGAATTGGAGATGGCAATGGACAACATCATCGGGCGGGTCTGGCGGGGAGAGGTCGTGGAGAGCGTCCATCGAGCGCATATCGCGGTGGTGGATCACACCGGGCGGCTGCTGTACTCATTGGGCGACCCGATGTACGTGACGTACTGGCGGTCCTCGTCGAAGCCCATCCAGGCGCTGCCGCTCGTCGAGACGGGCGGGACGGACGCGTTCGGCCTGACGGAGCCGGAGGTCGCGGTCACGTGCGCGTCACACAACGGCGAAGACTTTCATACGGACGCGGTGCGGTCTCTCCTGAGCAAAGCGGGATTGAGTCCGGACGACCTCCAGTGCGGCCCGCATGACGTCAACCGGGCGTTCCCGCGGCGGGACCTGCCGCTCGACCAGAAACCCGGCCGCATTCACAACAACTGTTCGGGCAAGCATGCCGGGATGCTGACCCTCTGCAAGCATCACGGCTGGCCGCATCAGACGTACCGCGACCCGATGAACCCGGCGCAGCGGTTGATCCTGAAGACGCTGTCAGAGATCTCCGGCTATCCGGCGGATCGGGTTCAGATCGGCGTGGACGGCTGTGGGGTGCCGGTGTTCGCCATGCCCATCCAGCACATGGCCCTCACGTTCGCGCGGCTGGCCCGGCCGGATACCCAGCCGGAGACGCGGCAGCGGGCGTTGCGCCGGGTTCGGGACGCAATGATCGCGCATCCCCAGATGGTGGCGGGCACGGGCCGGTTCGACACCGCCCTGATGCGGGCGGGACGGGGGACGATCGTCTGCAAAGGCGGCGCGGCGGCGCTCCACTGCTGCGGGCTGACGGACAGGGGGATTGGGGTTGCGGTGAAGATCGAGGACGCGGGCGACGGCCTGACCGCGCCGGCGCAGATGGAGGTCCTCCGGCAGGTCGAGGCGTTGACGGCTGAGGCGTTGGAGGAGCTGCGTGCGTTCCGGTTCCCGCCGGTGACGAACACGCGGGATGAGGTGGTTGGCCGGATCGAGACGAGATTCACACTGGAGCGGGTCTCTTAATCCACCACCACGTCTTCCGGCCAGAAGTGCAGGTTGGGGTTGACTAAGCGTCCGTTCTTGCGGACTTCGTAGTGCAGGTGGTACCCCATCGAACGGCCGGTGTTCCCGACCCGGCCGATCACGTCGCCGCGTTTGATGTACGCGCCGCGCTCGACAGAGATCGAGGAGAGATGGCCGAAGCGGGTGCGCAGCCCGTTCTGATGATCGACGTCGATATACCGGCCGTAGTTGATGTCCAGCCCGGTCGCGATGACCACCCCGTCGGCGGTCGCCCGGACGGGCTCGCCCGGTCGCGCGGCGAGGTCAACCCCTTGATGCATCCGGTGGAGGCCGGTGAACGGGTCTTGCCGGACGCCGAACCCGCTCGAGTAGACGCCCCGGACGGGCTTGACTGTCGGGACATGATTCCAGTACGCCCGGTCTTTCTCCGCCTTTCCCTGAATCTCCTTCAGGCTTGCCAATTCCAATCGTGCCTCGCGGAGCAACCTGTCGATGTCTGCCTTGATGGGCGCAGACAGGGAGGCTGCGGATGCGGGTTTCTCGGACGACGCAGTACGATCTGCCGGCCCTCCGACCCCGACTTTCCTGATATCCGACGGGATGTCTGGCAGTCCGACGACTACGCGGAGCTCCTGTTCCCGCTTCACCAGGGCGGTCATCTGGTCGGTGAATGTATCCCGTAACCGGCCCAGTTCGTTGAGACGGGTGGTTAACAGCTTATTCTCGGATTCTAATTTCGCGAGTTTGCTCCCTCCGAAGAGGGAGGTCAGGTAGGTCGAGGAGACGCCCCAGAGACCGAGGCCGACCAGCAGCAGGAGGAAGACCCCGCACACCACGACAAACGGGCCGCCGATCTCTCTCACGTTGGCGTCATTATGAGGAACGAGCACGATCGTAAAGCGTCTGCGTTTGGGCATGAATCCGATCCCCTGTTCGGGCCAGCCGCTCAACACTGGACGGGCCGGCTGGCGTCTCCGTCACCTTCCTTCTGTTCGAGTCGCGGTACAGAATAACAGACAGCTATAGGCGGGATTTTTGAACTCCAACAGAATAACAGGAAAGGGAGGTATTGTCAACGATTTTTTTGCCACTACTAAATATATGCATATTTTAGAACACTTTATTATACTCGCGTGTCCCTACTCGTCACTTGTCACTTGTCACTCGTCACTGATTGTACCGACCACCGACCACTGACCACTATATCTTTCCCATCGTCTCCCTGAACGCGGCGACCGCTCCGGGGATATCGGGCGCGGCTAAGATGGCGGAGATGACGGCGACCCCGTGCGCGCCCGCGTCCAGGCACGACCGGGCGCGTTCGGGGGTGATCCCGCCGATGGCGAATACCGGGAGGCGTACCGTACGGACGGTCTGTTCGAGGGCGTCGAGGCCGAGAGGGGGACCGTAGGACGCCTTGGAGGGAGTGAAGAACACCGGGCCGAACGTGATGAAATCCGCCCCTGCGTCCTGGGCACGGCACGCGCTGTCCACGCTGTGCGTCGAGACGCCGATCAGGCTGCCCGGCCGGAGGCACTGCCGGGCGGCGGCGGGCGGGAGGCCGGATTCGGGGAGGTGGACGCCGGACGCCTCGACCACGCGGGCGACATCCGCCCGGTCGTTGATGAGCAGGGCGGGGTGGAACGGGTCGAGCGCGGCGCGGACGTCACGGGCCAGGCGGAGGAAGTCAGCGGGCGTCAAGTCTTTCTCGCGCAATTGCACGCCCCGGACGCCCGCCTGGCAGGCCTGGACGAGCGCCTCGACGAGCGAGCGTCCGCTGCATTGCGTGCGGTCGGAGATGAGGTAGAGGGAGAAAGGGAGCGAGTTGGTTAGAGGTGAGTCCATTTTTCAACCAATATTGTCGATCACCGGCAGCACGTGGCCGAGCTTGAGACCGACCACGATCCAATCCTCCAACGTTGAACGCAACTCATCCTCACATTCGCGCAAGGTGGTTCCAAAAGCGATGACTCCTTTGCATTCAGGAATCCGTCCGTCGAACGTTCCATCGTCCAGTTTGTCATAGACTGCGTGGGCCATAGCCTGCTCCACGTACTCGCTTAAGATATAGCGCACAGCCATGATATCGCTCCAATACTATGCCGTACGTCCATTGAATGGGAAAACCCATCACGCGACGGGCAATGGGCCGGCGGCGACGAGCTTTTTCTGGCGCGGATCGACGTAGAGGTTGAGTCCTTCGAGGGTTCGTGCGCCGAGGAGAAGCAGGTCGCCTTTCTCCGCGAAGACGGCTTCATCGATCGTAAAATATTTGTCAATCTTGATGATCGCGAACCCTACGCTTCTGGTGATCTGCTGTCCGTTCGCCATGACAAACAGCATATCCTTCTTTTCACGGACGACCCCGACCTTCTCCAGCGTGGCTTCTGGTATCCACGTATACTCGCTCCCGGTATCCACGAGGATTTTGGAGATCCGGGCTGATCGGGTGCGATCCACGTGATTCTGGATGATACAGCTTGTGTAGAATGCGCCCATCAGTGAAGTGTTCCCATTCAGCCAAGCAGGCTGTCGAGCAGGCCGTGCACATAGGCACGGAAGCCCCGGCTCAAGTAAAGACGTTGAAGATTCTGTTCGCCATCACCAGATGGTGGTGATCCTCGCCGCCTGGATCTGTGGATCGCGCGTGACGAGCGGCAGGTTGAGGAAGAGGGAAGTGGCCGTGATAATACGGTCTGGCATATCGGGCACTGCCTCACGCGGAATCTGGCGCACAGCCAGAGCTATCGCCCTATCCAGGGGAGCCAGCACAAAGCCGCTGAGAGGATCAGCGAGCGCATCACGGAGACGGTCAAACGCCGTTTCAGGCAGTTTCCCCTTCTCCACGAGGTAGGCCACTTCCACCAGGGAGATGGATGACACATATACCGGCTCGCCTGACTGCTCGGCTCGGTTCATCGCAGCCCGCGCTGGGGCGGAGAGTTTTGGGGAGCGGGACAGGTACCAGATTGCCGCATGAGTATCCGCTACTAACGCGCTCATCACACATCCTCGCGTGGAAAGTTACCCCACATCTCCCGGCGGGCTTGGGCAATATCCTCTTCAGTCACCTCAACCTGTAAGTCTGCCCACAGACCTTCCACACTATGACGCGGCTGTTTGACCGCCGTTTTGTGTTCAAGAAATTCGATGAAATCGAGCGCCTCCTGTTGTTTATCAGGCGACAGCGCCCGCAGTTTCTCGACGACCACCTGTTCCAGATTCATTAAAACCTCCTCGATTCGGGATGTTCTCCGCGGATGTCATTCCCGTGAAAGTGAGAATCCCTTCCGTCTGCCAGACCACCTGTATCGTGCAAGCAATCTTTACGAGAGCATACATCATCCAGCCGGGCCTGTCAACCACTTTCCCCAAGCCATCAGAGGTGGATCGCCGCCAATACAAACGGCCCGACCAGGAGGCAATCTCACCTCTCTTGATCGGGCCGTTGTTGGGAGGATCAGCAGCAGGCAGGACCGGGCATCGTCATTGCGGTGTCCCGAACCCCGTACCCCGAATCCCGAACCCCGTCATTTCAGCAATGTCATGCGGTGGGTCTGACTGAACCCGGCGCTCGTCGTCAGCCGGTACAGGTACACGCCACTGGCGATGCTCTGTCCTTGGGCATTCCGGCCATCCCAGGTGACCACGTACCGTCCCGGCGTTTGCACGCCCTCCACCAGCCGGACGACCTCCTGGCCGAGCAGGTTATACACCGCCAGGGTGATCTGGGCACGCTGGGGCACCTCATAGGCAATCCGGGTGGTTGGGTTGAACGGGTTCGGCCGGTTGGCTTTCAGCGCAAAGGCGGTGGGGAGTGTCGCCACCTTCACCGTGTTCGTCCCCAGCGTCACGGGGACCACCTGCGCCTGATGATTGGCCCGCACCCCCTGGGAGAGCATGAGCGTTGGCGATGTTTCGGATTGATTCAATACGGTCACCGGCACGAGGAACACAGGACCATCTCCTGCCACAATCCCTTGACCACTGATGCTGTACATCACCAGCCGAAGTGTCCCATCTTGCACATGGCCCATGAGGGTCATCCCGGACGTCCGTTCGGACGGTTGCAGTGTTCCGATCTGCACCTGGGCTGGATCAAACGTGAGTGTGACCTCCATCCCGGCGATCACGCCATCTGACTGCACCGTCACCGGAACGACCAACTGTCCGGACTCCAACGCCTGGAAGTCCCCCAGGCTGACCGCCACCGGACTCGTCGGGCCATCCGCGATCGGTTTCGACACTCGATGGAGGATGATATTGATGATATAGACCGCATCGGCCACGTTGATCGCCCCGTCCCCATTCGCATCCGCCACGAAGAAGTCAGAGGTACCGGGGGCGGGGTAGGGATCCTTCCCCAGCAGGATTCGGATGAGCAACACCAGGTCACGGACGTTGATGTTGCCATCGTGGGTCAGATCACCCCGGCGCTCGCCGACGGTGATCGAGCCATCCTGCCCGATCGTCGGGAGATCATTGCCGAAAGCATCGCTCATCACGATCTGATCCAGATGGAGGGGGATGACCGTGCCGTCCAAGAGGGTCTCGTCCACGCGATAGACGAGCTGACACACCAGCCGCTCTCCGGGTGGAATGAGGGTATCCGTGAGTGGATCGAGATCAGGATGGATGACCACGGTGGTGACGCCGTCAATCGTCTCCGTATCGATCTCAAAGCCGATGTCCCCGACCGTATTGATGA
>JACQVL010000270.1 GCA_016209865.1 Candidatus Latescibacterota bacterium
ATCGAACACTTCGAGACCGCGGCGTACCGCCTCCTCAGCAACCTCAGCACCCGCCCGAAGGTCTTCGACCCGCCCCCGGCGTATACCCTGATCATCCGCACCGAGATCGACCCCGCCATGGCCTCCGAGTATGAACGGTATCTGGCGAAGGTCAAGAGCGTCCAGGACCCGGCCTCCAATTCCCCGACCGCCATCCGGCGGGTGTCCGTCCGCGGAGTCGCCGCCACCTACGTGACCGCGCAATTCTTCAACAAGAACGCTGAACTCGACAGTTGGCCAGCCCTCAACGACCTCTTGACCAAAGCCTACGGCGAGGCAGAGGCCCGTTCCATCCTCGAGGCCAGTCTGCGTTGTATCAGGAAACGAGACGGCTTCACTCTGATGTACCGGCCTGACCTGAGCCAACCCACAGCAGGCTCTGCCAGCAAGTAGTACGCATTGCCCGTCCCTCTATCGCCCCTCCCGCATGCGGGGGGACACGGAGGGGGGCTACACAGGGTCTGGGCGTGGAGTCCCGCAGGGGCTTCGTATCATGAGCACGCCCATTCATGGGCGTGCAACGCGGGTTATTGGAAAGGGCCCTACACAAACAACCGGCTGATCGACGTCCCTTCGTGGATACTCTTGATCGCCTCGCCGAACAGCTTAGCGACGGAACGCTGAACGATCTTGGGATGCTGGCAGTCCGGGCGTAACGACAGGGTATCGGTCAACATCAGGGATTCGATCGGGCTCTCCGCCACGTTCTGCACGGTGGCCGGGGAGAGCAGTCCATGCGTGACGCACGCGAAGATGCGCAAGGCCCCCCGCCGCTCCAGCTCCTTTGCCATCGCACAGATCGTTCCGCCCGACATGATCATGTCATCGACGATGAGCACATTCTTCCCCTCGACGTTCCCGACGATGTCCATGATGACCACCTGCTCGCTGTGGTCGATCCGCTCTTTGTCGCCGATCACCACGTCGGAGTCCAGTTGCCGGGCGAAATTCCGGGCGAGCTTCACCGACCCCATGTCCGGGGAGGCGACGACGACGTTCGTCAGCCCCTGCTCCTTGATGTAGTCGCAGAACACGGGCAGGGCGTACAGGTTGTCCACCGGAATCCTGAAGAACCCCTGGATCTGCGGCGGCTGGAGGTCGATCGTCAGCACCCGGTCCGCGCCGACCGTTTCGATCAGTTCCGCCACGACCCGCGCCCGGATGGACACGCGAGGCTCGTCCTTCTTATCCCCCTTCGTATACGGGTACTGCGGGATGACGGCGGTGACGGACGCCGCGCTCGCCCGCCGGCACGCGTCGATGAGGAACAGGAGCTCGACCAGGTGATCGTTGACCGGGTGCGCGCCCGACTGGATGATGAACACGTCACACCCGCGCACGTTCTCCTCGATCTTGACGTACGTGCTCCCCTCGGAGAACTGGAACGACTGTGATCGTCCGAGCGGAATCCCCAGGTATTCGCAGATGTCCTGCGCTAATTGCGGGTTGGAGTTGCCTGAAAACACCCGGATCGGTCGCGTCCCGTTCGTTTCCATACCGGCCCCCTCCTTCTTTCTTCGATGCTGATCGAAGCACAGACTGGTATCCGAACATAGTCACGCCCCCTGTTCGAGGCAAGGGAATTTTTTGCGCGTATTTTCCTCTTGCTCCATCCTCCATGATACGCTAATATAGACGAGAACGGTAGAGGGGTAGAGACAGGTTTCAAACCTGTCTCTACTGGCGCTCGATACAGATGGACGGAGAAAGGAGTGAAACGGTGGCGACGACAGTCACAGTCAAGAAGCCGGTGCAGGTCGCCAGCAAGGCGACCCGGCTCACCATCCCGGACGACCTCTGTCTGGAGATGCACCGCCGGATGGTCACGATCCGGCGGTTTGAGGAAGCAGTCTGGGAGGTGTACACCCAGGGGTTGATGCGGGGGTTGGCCCATCTCTACATCGGGGAGGAAGCGACCGCGGTCGGGGTGTGTGCGGCGCTCCGGACGGACGATTACATCACGAGCACTCACCGCGGCCACGGACACCTGATCGCTAAAGGGGGGCGGGTCGACCGGATGATGGCGGAGATGCTGGGGAAAGTGGACGGCTACAACCGGGGGAAGGGCGGGACGATGCACATCGCCGACCTCAGCCTGGGGATCTTAGGCGCCAACGGGATCGTCGGGGGCGGGATGGGGCTGGCGACCGGGGCGGCCTTGTCCGCGAAGATGCGCGGGACGGATCAGGTCGCCGTCTGTTTCTTCGGGGACGGGGCGGCCAATCAGGGCGTCTTCCTGGAGGCGGCCAACTTAGCCGCGGTCTGGAAGCTCCCAGTTCTCTTCGTCTGCGAGAACAACCAGTACGGCGAGTACACCGCCGCGAAGCACGTCACCGCCATCCACGAGCACATCGCGGAACGGGCCGCAGCGTTCGACATCCCCGGCCTGGTCGTGGACGGGAACGATGTGGTCGCCGTCTACGAGGCGACGAAGGAGATGGTCGACCGGGCGAGAGCCGGAGAGGGGCCCAGCCTGATCGAATGTAAGACGTACCGGTATCGCGGCCACCACGTCGGGGACGGCAACCCGGAGAAGACGTACCGGACGCAGGAGGAAACGGACGCCTGGAAAGCGAAAGACCCGATCGCCCGGTTCCAGCGCCGGCTGATCGAGGCTGGTCTTGCGACCGAGGCCGACCTGGCCGCGTGGGATGGTGAGATTCAGCAGCAGATCCAGGAGGCCGTGGAGTTCGCCAAACAATCCCCCTACCCGCCAGCCAGCGAGGTGACCGACCATGTCTACGTCTAACCACCGTGAGATCACGTACGCGGAGGCGGTCCGGGAGGCCATCCGGGAGGAGATGCGGCGGGACGACCATGTCTTCCTGATGGGCGAGGATGTGGGCGCGGCGGGCGGGGTGTTCAAGGTCACGACCGGCCTGTACCAGGAATTCGGGCCGGAACGGATACGGGACACCCCCATCTCTGAGGCCGCTATCGTCGGCGCCGGGGTCGGCGCGGCGATGACCGGGATGCGCCCGATCGTCGAGGTGATGTTCGGGGACTTCATCACGATCGCCATGGACCAGATCGTCAACCAGGCGGCGAAGATGTGCTACATGACGGGCGGTCAGGCGAAAGTCCCGTTGGTCGTCCGGACAACCTTAGGGGCGGGCCGGTCGTCCGCCGCCCAGCACTCGCAGAGCCTCCAGGCCTGGCTCGCCCACATCCCCGGCCTGAAAGTCGCCATTCCTTCCACCCCGTATGACCTGAAGGGACTGCTCAAAACGGCCATTCGTGATGACAACCCGGTCATCGTTTATGAAGACAAGATGATGTACAACACGAAAGGCCTCGTCCCTGACGAAGAGTACACCATCCCGTTCGGGACGGCGGACGTCAAGCGCGAGGGGAAGGACGTCACGATCGTCGCCACGTCGAGCATGGTGCATACCGTGTTGAATGCGGCGACCAAGCTGGAGCAGGACGGGATCAGCGTGGAAGTGGTCGACCCCCGGACGCTCGTCCCGCTCGACATGGCGACGATCATCGCGTCGGTCGAGAAGACGAGCCGGGCGGTCGTGATCGATGAGGGATACCAGCGGTTCGGCATCACCGCCGAGATCGCGTCCCTCATCGCGGATGAGGCGTTCGATTACCTCGACGCGCCGGTGAAGCGGATCGGCGCGATGGACGTCCCGGTGCCGTTCAGCCCGGGCCTGGAACCGTTGACCATCCCGAACGAGGAGCGAGTGATTCACACGGTGAAGGGACTGTTCCGGGATGAATAAAATGGTGGTCGGTGGTCGGTAAGATCAGAGAAACCACTGCACAGCAACCGTCCTGGTCAGGATGGCTGTCAATCGTGGGTCGGGGCCATATCCCACGCCTCGATCGATCTGACATGGATGCCCCCGCCACGCGAGAAGAGACGGACGCCCACACTGTCCGGACGGGTCGGATAGATCCGCTGCGTGATGCACTGGCGGCCGTTCGCGAACACCTCCAGCACCGACCGGTCGAGGAAGAGCCGGAGCTGGAGCGCCTCCCCATCGGCCAGGGCAAACGGCGCTGCCTGAGCCTGCACCGTCCGGGCCTCTTCAGGCAGCCGTTCGAGCGCGTTGAGGTTGCGGTAGTAGTGGTAACGGATGCCCGGATCGAGCGTCGATTGACTGAGATCCACGTTCAACGTCCTGGCTGAGGTGTCGTACACCACAGCCGTGCGCTCCGCTCCGTCAGGTGAGCACCGCACCCTGACGCCACACGCTCGGCTGTCCTCCGGGTGTATCTCCATCGCTAATTCCAGGCACTCGCCCTGCACCTCTTCCAGGATCAGCTCTGAATCGGCGGTCAGTCGCACATCCCGGCGACTACGCGGGTTCATGCGGAGCACGTTCAGCTCGGGAACAGGGTCGATACGTAACGTGCCATCCTCAGACAACGAGAGCGTCCGGGGCAGCGTCATGACCCCAGACCAACCCGACGCCCGTTCCCTGTCGACTCCTCGAAGTTCGCGTATCCAGTCGAAGAAAATCCGGCGCCCTGTCCCGTCCAGCAACGCCCTGGGGCCGCCCAGTTGACCTCCAGGCCAGCTCATCCATCCGTGGAGTTCGGGAACGTACCCGCCGCCGGTGAGCTGTCCGAGATAGTATTGCGTACCCTGCAGGTGGCTGCAAAACAGCAGCATGTGTTTGTTGCCCAGCGGGAAAAAATCCGGAACCGCGCAATCCTCGTCAGCCTCGGTCCAGCGCCGATCCGATCGGTAGAACGGTCCCACGTACGTCCAGTCGACCAGATCCGGTGATGCGAATAAGGATGTCCCGTCCCCGCTCATACCCGGAACACGATTCCCGATGAGCGCGTAATAGGTGTCGCCTTCCACCCAGGCGCACGGATCGTACACCACGTACTGCCCGTAACCCGGATCGTTCGGCTTCGGCACGCGAATCACCGGGTTGGCCGGGTGCTTGGTCCAATGCCTCAACAGGTCGTCTTCACTCGTGGCGATGCACGTGCCGTCGGGGACGCCATGGTAGATGAAGGTCGGGATGCCTTCTTTGTTGACGAACGCCCCCCCGCTGAAACAGCCGTCGCGATCCGGACCGTCGAGCGTTGGCGTCAGTGCGATCGGATGGTGCACCCAGTGCACCAGATCCACGCTGGACGCATGGCCCCATTGCATCCATTTCCAGTACCCGCCGTCGGGATTATGCTGGTAGAAGATGTGGTATCGGCCTTGCCAGAAGATCGCTCCGTTGATGTCGTTCATCCAGCTCCAGGGCGGCAGGAAATGATAGATTGGCCGGGAGGGGTCATGGTGGAATTCCTCTCTCAACGCTCTCGCATGACCGATCAGTTGTTCCGTCTTTTCGATCTGTGTCTCAAGGCTCATCCGATCCATCCCTCCGGACGATGGTGTGTGGACGACTGGGGACTCGGTTGAGCTATGATGGGATGAGGCCTCTCGAAAGTCAAGCAGGAATCTTCGCGTCAGCGGCGATCCTCCCGTGAAGGAGGCGATCCGACTCTGACCTTGCGTTTCATCTGGCCGGGTGTTATTATGGACTTTATGCACGTACGACCGGCTTCTCATTCGCTCATCCTGTCGTTCGGCGAAGCGCTTTTCGATTGTTTTGAAGACCGGCGGTGTCTGGGAGGCGCGCCCCTCAACTTCGCCTGGAATCTCCGCCAGTTCGGGTTTCCGGTGGCCGTGGTCAGCGCGGTCGGACCGGATCGTTTGGGCGTAGAAATCCTGCAGTTTCTGGATCGAGCCGGTCTGGATCGGACCTGGATCACCTGCCGTCCAGAACCGACCGGGACGGTGGACGTCCGCCTGGTCGACGGGGAACCGGACTTCACGATCAACGAGCACGTCGCATGGGATCGGATCGAAGTCTCTGTGCCTCTAAGTCTGCGCCCGTCCTTGCTCTACTTTGGAACGGTCGCGCAACGCACGGCACACAACCAGACCGCGCTGTCTCGTCTCCTGGACCTCAATCCCCCTCATCGGCTGTTCGATATCAACCTCCGGCAGCATTACTATTCCGCTGCCATCGTCCTGGACGGACTGCGGCATGCCACCATCCTGAAGCTCAATCAATCAGAATGGGACACCATCAGGCAGATCACTGCTCATGATACTCCGGCTGAAGCGCTTGAGCGGTTTCACCTGGACATGATCGCCCTGACGCGAGGGGCTGAGGGAGCCGAGTTATACGTCCCGGATGGAGTCTTCAAAGCTCATCCCCCTCCGGTGACGGTCGTCGACACGGTTGGCGCCGGGGATGCGTTCAGTGCCGCCCTGGCTGCCGGAGTCCTGTCGCGGGCTGATCCGGCCACGATCCTGGACGTAGCCTGTGCCGCCGGCGCTGCGGTCGTGCGACAGCCGGGCGCGCACGTGACGTTGCCGGACGAGGTCGTGACCGCGTTCGGCTAAAGGGTGTAGAAAAACCGTCAAACCCTGCCTCGTGCTGTCTCAACCTCGGCGGGAAGACACACATGAAGCTGCAACTCGCCCTGGATACGGTCGATCTCGACGGGGCCAAAGTCTTGCTTGACGACCTCCATGGCCTGGTTGATCTTGCCGAGATCGGCACGCCGTTCGTCTACCGGGAAGGGCTTAGGGCAGTGACCACGATCGCGCGGGCGTACCCGGAGCTTGACATCGTGGCTGATCTCAAGATCATCGATGCCGGTGAATACGAGGCCGGCCTCGCCTTCGAGGCTGGAGCGGATATCGTCACCGTGCTCGGTGTCGCCCATGACTCGACGATTCGGGGAGTCATCGATCAAGCGCGGGCGTGGGGCAAGCAGGTCATGGCGGATTTGATCGCCGCAAAGGATGTTCTTCAGCGTGCCGATGAGCTTGACGCTATGGGGGTCGATTACCTCTGCGTCCATACCGCGACCGATCTGCAGGCTCACGGTCAGGACCCGCTCGATGCGCTCCGGCGTGTTCAACCGGTTCTCCGCCGAGCGAGGATCGCAGTCGCGGGTGGAGTCACGCCGGCCCTCATGAAAGACATCGTCCCGCAACATCCAGACATCGTCATCGTAGGCAGCTTCATCACCCGTCATGACGCGCCGCGGCACGCTGCGCAGCGCATCAGAGCTTCCTTCCAGTAGGAGAGCCGCGTGAACCTTCATGCCCACATGACCGCGATCCTCGACGAACTGCGACAGGCACTCATACAGGCCGACAACGAGCGTGCTGCACGACTGGTGGAGTCTATCACGCGAGCGCGGCGCATCTTCGTGGCGGGGGCTGGACGATCAGGGTTAATGATGAAGGGTTTTGCGATGCGGCTGATGCATCTGGGTTTGAACGTGTCTGTCGTGGGCGAAACGGTGACGCCGGGGATGACGGACGGAGACTTGCTCCTGATCGGGTCGGGTTCGGGGGCGACGGCCAGTCTGGTCAACTATGCCGCAACCGCAAGGACGATCGGGGCGACGATCGCTCTCCTCACCATCCAGGCGGACTCTCCCATCGGCAGGATGGCCGATATCATCCTCACCATCCCTGCACCGACGCCGAAGATCGATCAGGCCCCCGTGGTTCGCTCGGTTCAGCCTATGGGATCGCTCTTCGAGCAGGCTCTCATGGTCACGTTGGACGCGCTCGTGCTCATGCTGATGGCGGAGACCGGTCGTGACGCGAAGACGATGTTCGCGTACCATGCTAACCTGGAATGAGACAAAGGGGGATCGTGAGGAAAGAGCTCCTCGGGCAGGACTCGAACCTGCAACCTAGTGGTTAACAGCCACCCGCTCTGCCAGTTGAGCTACCGAGGAATGAAGCCGTTCCCGTGAACACGGCTGGTTAATATAGTCGGCGGAGAAACTCTTGTCAAGGGGTTTCAACGAGAATGGGAAGGGCTTCCCTTCAAAACACGTTGGGACGGCAGTTCACTCACCGTCCCAACGATATGGCGTCTCTGGCTCGTCGCCGGTTATTTCACGACCTCAAAGTCGGCGTCGACAGACTGAGAGTCGCCAGTCTGTGGCCCGCTGGCCGGGCCTCGCGCTTGCGATCCTGACGATTCGGCCGCCTGCTGGTACATCACCTCGGCCGCTTTGTGCCACGTCTGGGTGAGCGCATCGAGTGCGGCTCTGATCTCATTGATGTCATTCCGCTTGAGCGCCTCTTTCGTGCGGCCGATCGCCAGGTCGAGTTGCTGTTTGGTCGAGGCGTCGAGCTTGTCGCCCATCTCCCGGAAGTGCTTCTCGATCTCATAGACCATCTGGTCCGCCCGGTTCCGCAGCTCGATCTCCTCACGCCGCTTCTTATCCTCTTCCGCATGGGTTTCGGCATCCTTGACCATCTTCTGGATGTCGGCCTCCGACAGCCCGCTGGAGGCCTGCAGCCGGA
>JACQVL010000258.1 GCA_016209865.1 Candidatus Latescibacterota bacterium
GGAATCGAACCCCGAACCTACTGATTAAGAGTCAGTTGCTCTGCCAGTTGAGCTAGCGGCGCGTCAAGAGCGGGGGTCAGAGGTCAGGATTCAGGGGTCAGCAAGAGAAAAACCCGCCCTTTCTGTTCTACGTGTCTGTGAGGTATTTCCGAATCGTTTCTGACCCCTGACCCCTGATTCCTGATCCCTGCCTTTCATGAGGGCGGAAGGAGTCGAACCTTCGACCACCTGATTAAAAGTCAGGTGCTCTACCAACTGAGCTACGCCCCCGCGGGCGATGGCATGTCACGTACACGGTCCGCCCACCCGCGTAGCGTTACAAAATACACATCCGTCTCGTTTTCGTCAACTAAAAAGATCGCACAACATCCTTTCGACTCACCGGCCACCGATCAGACGAAAATCGTCTCGTCCCGGCGCGACCCCACCGATACGATGGCGATGTCCGCCCCGGCCAGCTCGGCGATCCGTGACAAATATTCGCGGGCCCGCTGCGGCAGGTCATCCCAGGTCCGCGCGTGGCGGGTCGGCTGGCCCCACCCTTCCATATCCTCGTAGATCGGCTCACACCGGGCCAAGAGGTTGGCATCGCTGGGCAGGTGTTTCAGCGCCTTGTTCCCGTCGCGGTAGCCGACGCAGATTCGGAGGTGCGCCAGTTCATCAAGGGTATCCAGACGGGTGATGGCCAGGGTGCTGATGCCGTTGACCCGGACGGCGTACTTGACGATCATCGCGTCGAACCAGCCGCATCGTCGGGGCCGGCCGGTCGTCGCCCCGAATTCGTTCGCCGCCCGCCGGAATTCGTCCCCCCATTTGGCCGGGAATTCCGTCGGGAACGGCCCGTTCCCGACCCGCGAGGTGTACGCCTTCACCACCCCGATGACCTCGTCGATCCTGGTCGGCCCGACGCCCACCCCGGTACATGCCCCGCCCGACGTCGTGTTGGAGGAGGTCAGGTACGGGTACGTCCCGTGATCGACGTCGAGCAGCGTCCCCTGTCCGCCCTCGAACAGGACGTGCTTGCCCGCGTCGATCGCATCGTTGACGAGGACGGAGGTGTCGGTCACGAACGCGTCGATCTGCTTGTCGAATTCCAGGTACTCCGCGATGATGCGGTCCGCATCGAGCGTCTCTTTGTGATAGACCGCTTCGAGGACTTTGTTGACTTCGCGGATGTTCCGGGTGAGCTTCGCGCAGAGCACCTCGCGGTCGAGCAGGTCGACGATCCGAATGCCCCGCCGCGCGACTTTATCGACGTATGCCGGGCCGATCCCCCGTCCCGTCGTGCCGATCCGCTCCCCAGCCTCCAGGCCCTCCTCGCTCATCCGGTCGAGCAGCTTGTGGTACGGCATGATCAGGTGCGCGTTCTGGCTGATGAACAGCCGGCCGGTCACGTCGATCCCTTTCGACCGGAGCATCGTGATCTCGTCCATCAACGCCGCCGGGTCGATGACCAGGCCGTTCCCGATCACGCAGACCTTCCCCGGCCGCAGGATGCCGCACGGGAGGAGGTGGAGGATGAACTCCTGATCGCCGACGAGCACGGTGTGACCGGCGTTCGCCCCGCCCTGGTATCGGACGACAACGTCCGCCTCCTCGCTCAGATAATCGACGATCTTCCCTTTGCCCTCATCCCCCCACTGGGCACCCACGACAACACGCACGGACATGAAGAACTCCTGGAGTTCAGTGAAGAGTGAAGAATTAAGAGTGAAGAGTGAAAAGATAAGATGGCGGACCGCCTGACAAAGTATCGAACACGCAGGTCGGTGTCAAGAGAAAAACCGGTGAAATCTTATTGACAGGCTGGAATGTCGAGGTTATACTTGCCACGATCCTATCCGACGGTCATGCCCGCGTAAGCGACATAACAGGTTGTCTTTTCTATCGCCCATGACTCCAACCCGCATGCTCCTCCTCGATTACGCGCTCGCCACGCCCGAGATCAACGAAGGCATCGCGTACTACTTCGTCCAGGCGGGCTGTCAGGTCGATTATCGCCAGTTTTATCCGAATCTCATTCGGGATGACCTCACGCAGTATTCCATGATCGCCCTGTTCGCCGGCCGGACGCCCGCGTTCCCCAGCGGGATGATGTCGGTGCATGAAGTGGCAGTCGCCGCCGAGTTCGTCCGCAACGGCGGACTGCTCATCCTCGGACCGAACTTGGACGGCGGCGAAGGGGCGAACGAACGCCACCTGTTCAACCACCTGCTCGCCGACCTCGACGTCTCCATCCGCGTCTGCAACGACCAGGTGGAAGATGACGTCAACGGGTACGCCGCCTCGCTGTGGAACCGGCCGTTCTACCGCCCGGCCGCCGGGCATCCGATCAACGTGAACGCCGCCGGTCGGCTTGCGTTCGAACGCTCCACTTCCCTCGTCGCCGGCCCGGACGTGAACGTGCTCCTCACCTCGTTCGAGACCGCCCGGCCGCGTGGCGTCGTCCCGGTCATCGCCTTAGCGCGAGCGGGCAACGGCTTCGTCCTCGTCGCGGGCCGGTACCTGCTGAACGCGACCGGCATCTCGCTCCGCATCTCAGGCGAGCCCCTCGTCCATCCAGAATGGCTCGCAGAGACGCAGGTGTTCTTGCAGAATCTGGCTGGTTATCTCATCAGCCTGGTGCGTGGGACTACGGAATGGGTGATGGTCAACCCGCTCCCGCCCGCTGCTGTCGGCCCTGTCGGGTTGCCTGATTTCGACCTCGACCGCGCCCCGGTCCTCGACCATCTCCCCGACGGCATCCACGTCGAGACGTTCCAATTGAGGAGTGCGGACCACCCCCCTGGATTGCAGAATGACAATCCAAAATCCAAAATCCAAAATCCAAAATTTTTTGCTGCGCTTAATGCTCACGACCCCGACCGCGCCGCCCACTACGACCTGCTCCCCGACGAACGGCTGTACGGCTGGATCAGGCGGGACGGCGTCCGGGCAAGCTGGGGGAGCACGGTCGACTGGGGCGCGGTCTGGAAAAACCGGGCGGAAGTCGAACGCGTCACCGACGCGCTCAAGGCGTGCGGGGTGAACCTGTTCTGGGGGATCGCCAACTGCCAGGCAGCCGGCGGGACGGGGTTCACCGAGGAAGAGAAGGCGGCCGTACGGCAGCAGTGGGAGTGGACGGCAGCCGCGCTCGACGGGTCATCCGTCAAATGGTATCCCACCTTAGACTACCGGTACTTCCGCGATGAACAGACCCGGTGTTACGGCGCGCAGGGACAGAAACTCGACGCGGCGTCCCCGATCGACCTCTCGATCTGGCGGCACTGCTGGTATGACCCGATGCGAGCGATCGCGGAATTCTCCCTGACGCACCCGTGCATCGGCGGGATCGCCATGGACCTGGAGCTGTACGGCCACCCGCCCGCATACAATTATTACACGGGCTACGGGTTCGAGGATGAGTGTTTCTTTACGGTGCTCGAACGATGGGAAGGATGGGTGGATGATGGACTGCTCCGATCGGCGGCTGGATTGCAACTGCTCCAGCGGTTCGACTGGCTCCGCACGCACGGACTGCTGGAGTCATACTTCACCGTCCTGAGCGCCGAAGTCGAGCGGATATGCCGGACGATCCGGGATGACGTCTGGCGGGTCAACCCCGACCTGCTGTTCGCGTCGTACATCTTTACCACTCCCTGCAACTGGTTCGACCTGGGCGTCTACCGGGGGTTCAGCGCCCCGGAGCGCCCACTCATCCTGATGACGTTCAACATCCGGTCCGCCCGCATGGTCGAGCATCTGCGGGCACGGAGGGTGTACTGCTATCATGCTTCCGTCGCGCTGTTGGGGATGATCAGGCGGGAGGAATACGAAACGGTGTTCACGAACGCCATGCGGTACGGTCACGGGTACTGGATGAACAACATCAACGCCGTCGTCTATCCGAGCCCACAATCGGTCGAATCCCCGGCTCGTCAGGGAATGTCAACTGAGGAGGCGGTGGCAGCGATTCGAGAGGCAAATGACAAGATCGGAGGTCACTATGCGTTCATGCATCAACGGGGCGACAACGATGCCCTATTCGCTGGAAGAAGACCTGGCCGCCGCCGAGAAGGCCGGGTTCGAGGGGGTTGAAATCTGGGCTTCAAAGCTCAACAAGTACTTAGAGAGCCATACGGCCGATGACCTCAAGGCGCTCCTGGATCGTCATCATCTCAAGGCGGCGTCGATCTGTCCCTACGGCCTCGTCGGGTTCTCGGACAACCGGGGGCACATCATCGCCGTCCGGAAAGCGGCGGAGGTCGCGGGGACGATCGGCTGTCCGGTGCTCCTCGTCTGCCCGGACGTGCCGCCCGCCGGGATGGACCGCCAGGCTGCGTACGATGCCATGGCGAACGTCGCCTGCACGTATGCGGACGGGGCTGAGGAACACGGAGTCAAGATCGCCATCGAGCCGTTGGGCAACCATCCGTTCGTCCCCGGCTCGAACGAAGCCTTAGAGATCATCAACCGGGCGGAGCACGATGCGCTCGGCCTGATGATCGATACGTTCCACTACTACAAATCGGGCGTTTCGATGGACGACATCCGGGCGATCCCGGTCGAGAAACTCCTCATCCTCCACGTGAACGACTGCGAGAACCTGCCCCGCCAGCAACTCACCGACAAGCATCGGCTCCACATGGGCGAAGGGGTCATCCCGCTCAAGGAGATGCTGGGCATCGTGAAGGAGAAGGGGTACGACGGGTATCTGTCGGTGGAGATCTTCCGGGATGCCTACTGGCAGCAGGACCCGGTGACGGTCTCGATCGACGCGAAACGGGCGCTCGACCGGGTGTTGGCAACGTTGTAGGGTCGATCCTTGTGATCGCCCCCTGGATAGGGCGAATACAAGATTCGCCCCTACGCCATTGCCCGTCGTGTCAACATCCACAACATCCCTGCTAACACGGCATACGACAATACCGTCGCGTACGCCGCTCCCATCATCCCCAGCATCGGGATCATCAGGTAATTCCCCGCGATATTCACCCCCGCCGCGATGAGCGTGGCGACGGGCACAATCCCCGACCGTCCCCGTAGGTACACCCCCGCCATCACCCCTTCCGCGATCCCGCTCAGGATGTAGGCTAACATCACGGGCGGGATCACCCGCGCTCCGGCCCGGTACTCCACCCCGATGACCGGTCTGCCGAGGAGCCGCACGCTGACGATCTGCTCGCCGAACAGGACGAACGTCAGCCACAGCAGGCCCGCGACCCCGGCGAAGGCGAGGATGGCGCTGGTCGTCACCGTCTGCGCGTCGTCACGCTTCGCCGTCTCCAGTACGAACGGCGCCCAGGCGTACTCGAACGCCTTGGCGAGGAGTCCCATCCCCATCGCGATCTTGTACCCCGCGCTGTACACGCCGACCGCCGCGAGACCCATCAGACGCTCTAAAATGACCCGGTCGATCAGGTCGATGGCGACCGTCGCCAGCCCGGCGACGACGAACGGCAGGCCGAACCGGAGCAGTCCGGCCGGGGCGAGCGGGCGATCCGTCACGCTCACGTACCGGCGAACGCTCATCGTCACGATCCCTGTGTTCAACGCAGAGGCGATCAGCATCGCCATGAAGATCGCTTCAACTCCGCGCCGTTCGATGAGAATCAGGTAGACGGTCAGTCCGGCGTGGACGACCGTGTTGATGAACGTGCAGAAGACAAACCGGCCGGCCCGTCCTTCTGCTCTGAGGATGGTGTACGGCAGGAGCGTCAACGTGTCGCAGACAAGAACGCCGGCCGCCAGTCGGATCAGACTTACATGATCTGTCAGTCCGACGAACGGCGCGATCGACTCCGCAGACGTGATGAGGATGGTGGAAAGGATGAGCGCCACGCCGACGAGCGTGAGCGTCGCCCCGCTGAACATCCGCCGCCGGTCCGCATCCTCATGGAGGGCGAAATACCGGAGGAACGCGGGACTGAATCCGAGCGCGTAGACGACATGCCCGAAGCCGAGCACGGTCAGCGTCAACGCGACCGCGCCGTACTCGGCGGGGGTAAACCGGTTGGTGTAGAGGGGGAGGAGGAGGAAATCGATCGTGCGGTTGAGGATGAGGCCGAGGCCGTAGATGGCGGAGTGACGGAGGAGACGATGCGTTGACGATTTTGGGTTTTGGATTTTGGATTTTGGGTTGTTCATGACATAGAGCATTCAGAGGCAGCGGACGAGCCGCCGATTCTTAATCCAAAATCTAAAATCCAAAATCTAAAATGCTTTCCTGTACCGCACGTCCGGGTTGCGGGCCGCAGTCGTCTCGTCTAACCGGCTGACGGGTGTGGTGTGCGGCGCGTCCTTGACTTTCTCCGGTTCCGTCTCGATCTCGCGCGCGATCGTCAGCATCGCGTCGATGAAGCTGTCGAGCGACTCCTTGCTCTCCGTCTCCGTCGGCTCGATCATGATGGCTTCGGGCACGATCAGCGGGAAATAGATCGTCGGCGCGTAGAACCCGAAATCGAGCAGCCGCTTGGCGATGTCGAGGGTTCGGACCCCGTTGTCCTTGAACCGGGTGCCGGACGCGACGAACTCGTGCTGGCAGGGAATTTCGGCGGGCAACGGCACCTCGCGCGGATGGCCGGATTGCACGTCGTGTACGGTGAGCGTCCGGGGGTAGTGGTGTTCGAGCCGTCGCAGCAAGTAATTCGCGTTCAGGATGGCGTTCTCGCTGACCTGGCGCAGCCCGTCCGGGCCGTGCGTCCGGATGTAGGCGTACGCCCGCACCATCATGCCGAAGCTACAGTAGAAGCTCCGAACCCGGCCGATGGAATGGGGACGGTCGTAGTCGAACGCGTACCGGTCGCCATCTTTGCAGGCCACCGGGATGGGGAGAAAATCGACGAGCGCGCCTCTCACGCCGACCGGACCGGCGCCAGGACCGCCGCCGCCGTGCGGGGTGGAGAACGTCTTGTGGAGGTTGAAGTGGACGACATCGAACCCCATATCTCCCGGCCGGGTGATGCCTAAGATGGCGTTGAAGTTCGCCCCGTCCATGTATAGGAGCGCCCCGGCGTCATGCACGATCCGGGCGATCTCGCGGATGTCCGACTCAAACAGCCCCAGGGTATTGGGGTTGGTCAGCATGAACGCGGCCACCTCGTCGTCCATCACTGCCGCGAGCCGCTTCGTATCGACCAGGCCGCGTTCGTTCGTCTGAATCTGCACCGCCTCGTACCCGACTAAGGTGACGCTCGCCGGGTTCGTCCCGTGGGCGGAGTCGGGGATGATGACTTTCCGTCGTGGGCGGCCCTGCCGTTCGTGGTACGCCCGCATCATCATCAGGCCGGTCAACTCGCCGTGCGCCCCCGCCGCGGGCTGGAGGGTGACCGCGTCCATCCCGGCGATCTCGGCCAGGTACGCGCTCAACTCGTACAGCAACCGGATCGCCCCCTGGCAGGTGCTGTCCGGTTGGAGCGGGTGGACCCGGGCGAATCCGGGCAAGGCGGCCACATCCTCGTTCAGCCTGGGGTTGTGTTTCATCGTGCAGGAGCCTAACGGGTACATCGCCCGGTCGGGATGGTAGTTCAGCGACGACAGCCGGGTGAAGTGGCGGACGACGTCCACTTCGCTCACCTCGGGCAATTCTGGGGGAGCATTCCGCAGAGCCTCAGCCGGGAGGAGCGATTCGATCGGCTTGACGGGCACGTCGGGGTTCGGCATGGAATAGCCTCGCCGGCCGGGGGAACTCAATTCGAAGATGAGAGGCTCGGGCACATCAACATCCTTTCATAAGTCGCAGGAATGGGTGCGCATGGGGACTCCTATCGTTCCAGGATGAACTCATAACCGAACGCGTACGTCCGCGATTCATCGAGCAGCAAGGCCAGGTTGGGGAACTGGATGACCCGCCAGCCGTCGTTGATCGCGTCCAGCACCCGCTTGTACGGCCACTCGGCGGGATCGGACGGGCCGTCGGAGATCGTCCCGTCCTCGACGATCGACATCCCGATGACCGAAGCGCCCACCGAGCTGTTGCTCGCCTGCAGGTACAGCAGGTTTTGTCGCTTCGGCTTGAGGAACGGCTCGACGAGCGCACGCAGGGCAGGCTCGGTCAGTGTCCCCGTTTTGAGCTGCTCGACACAGCCTTCCAGGCGTTGTTGGAGGTCAGAGGTCGTCATAGGGAATGATCGCTCCTGGTGAGAGATGACCTATCGAGAGAGAATCGTTGTAGGGGCGAGGCGGTGCCTCGCCCTGGGCGACCCACCGGGTCGTCCCTACAGTCCATTCGCCTTCATCAGATCAACGCGCCCAGCGCTTCCACGAACCGGTCGATCTGGGGTTTCGTCCGGCGTTCCGTCACGGCGACGAGGAGACAGTCGTCGACGTTGAGGGACGGGAACCAGCCCAGGTCGATCCCGGCCAGCAGGCGTTGTTTCGCCAGCTCATGGACGATCCGGCCCGGCGGCACCGGGGTCCGGACGACGAACTCCTTGAAGAACGGGATGGAGAACCGCAGGCTGAACCCTGGGAGTTGGCTGATCTGATCCGCCGCGTAATGGCTCTTCTGCAGGCACAACTCCCCCACCTTCCGCAGGCCGACCTTGCCCATCATCGACAGGTAGATCGTCGCCATCAGGGCGTTCAGTTGCTGGCTGGTGCAGATGTTCGAGGTGGCCTTTTCCCGGCGGATGTGTTGCTCGCGTGCCTGGAGAGTCAGGACGAACCCGCGGCGGCCCTGGGTATCGACCGTCTTCCCGGCGATGCGCCCCGGCATCCGGCGGATCAGTTCCTGCCTGGCCGCAAAGAACCCCACGGTCGGGCCGCCGAAGCTGACCTGATTCCCCAACCCCTGGCCTTCTCCGACCGCCAGGTCTGCCCCGTAGTCCCCCGGCGGTTTCAACAGACCGAGCGACATTGGGTCGACGGCCATGACGAGCAGCGCGCCGTGCGCGTGGGTGATCCGTTCGATGTCTGCCACGGCCTCCAGCCCGCCGAAGAAGTTCGGATGCTGCACGAGCACGCACGCCGTCTGGTCCGACACCGCGTCGTGCAAACGAGCCGGGTCGAGCGCCCCGTTGGGACAGGGGATGAGGTCGATCGTGAGCCGCGGCCCGTGGGCATACGTGCGCAGCGTTTCGATATACTGCGGATGCACAGACCCGGCCACGGCCACCCGGCTCCGTCCAGTCGCCGCCCGCGCTAACAGCATCCCCTCCGCCGTCGCGGACGCCCCGTCATACATCGACGCGTTCGCCACATCCATGCCGGTCAATTCGCAGATCATCGACTGGTATTCGTAGATCGCCTGGAGGGTGCCCTGGCTGACTTCCGGCTGGTAGGGGGTGTACGAGGTCAGGAATTCCGACCGGCTGGCCAGATGCCTGATCGCGCTCGGGACAAAATGGTCGTACATGCCCCCGCCGACGAACGAGACGGCGTGGTCGAAGTCGAGGTTCTGACCAGCCAGCTCCGCCATGAGATCGCGCAACTCGGGCTCGGACAGGGCGGCCGGCAGCCGAAGGGGACGGGTCAGCCGGACTTCCCGCGGCACGGTACTCAGCAGCGCTTGGATCGACGGGATGCCGATCGCCCGGAGCATCGCTTCCCGATCGGCATCGGTGTTGGGGATGTAGGTCATGGTGGCTCCATAGGCTACGCGCCGATCAGTTTTTGGTACGCCTGGGCCGTTAATAAGCCGTCGAATTCACTCGCCGTCGTCACCCTGATCTTGATCATCCATCCGGTTTCGTACGGGTCGGTGTTGACGTATTCGGGATGCGCCTCCAGTTGCTCGTTGACCGCGATCACCGCTCCGGTCACCGGGGAGAACAGGTCGGCGACGGTCTTGACCGCCTCGACCGCCCCGAAGATCCGCATCGATTCGACCGGGGTCCCGGCGGCGGGCAATTCGACGAACACGATGTCGCCGAGCTGCTCCTGCGCGTAGTCGGTGATGCCCACCGTGGCGATGTCCCCGTCCAGGCGGACCCATTCATGTTCAGTCGTATACCGGAGGTCGTCTGGGATAAGCATACAGGCTCCCTTGAAAAGACAGTGGTCGGTGGCCAGTGGTCGGTTAAATCTGGATTCCCGCTTGCGCGGGAATGACAGTCACGGGCGTCCGCACAAGGCCGTCCCTACTCGTCACTCGTCACTGGTCACTCGTCACTGATTGTTACCGACCGCCGACTACCGACAACTGACTACCGACTTCCATCCCCTCTTCCTCCGCCAGCAGCGCCTCGACCAGGGTGGTGTCGGTCTGGCCGTGCTTGAATTTGGGGTGTTTGAGCATCCGGAGATGGAAGGGGATGGTCGTCTTCACGCCCTCGATGATGAACTCTTCCAACGCTCGTTGGATCCGCGTCAACGCCTCCTGGCGGTTGCGTCCCCAGACGATCAGCTTGGCGAGCATGGAGTCGTAGTACGGGGAGACGACATACTGGGCGTAGACGTGGCTGTCCACCCGCACCCCGAACCCGCCGGGCACGTGGAAGCTCGTGATCTGGCCGGTGGACGGCATGAACCCTTTCTCCGCGTCTTCCGCGTTGATGCGACATTCGATCGCGTGACCCCGGAACGGGATGTCGTCCTGGGTATACCCTAACGGCTCCCCGGCGGCGATCCGGATCTGTTCCTTGATCAAGTCGATGTTCGTGACGAGTTCGGTGACGGGATGTTCGACCTGGATCCGGGTGTTCATCTGCATGAAGTAGAACATCCCGTCCGGGGCCAGGAGAAACTCCATCGTCCCGGCGTTCTCGTACCCGATGGCGTTCGCCCCGGCGATGGCCGTTTCCCCTAAGCGGGCGCGGAGCGTGTCATCGACCGCCGGGGAGGGTGATTCTTCGATGAGCTTCTGCCGGCGTCGCTGGATGGAGCAGTCCCGCTCGCCTAAGTGGACGATCTCGCCGTACCGGTCGCCGAACACCTGGACCTCCACGTGCCGGGCCTGCTCGATGAACCGTTCCAGGTACAGCGCCGGGTTTCCGAACGCTTTCGCCGCTTCCGTCAGGGCGGTCTGGAAACTCTGCTCGAACTGCGACTCGTCCCGGACGACCCGGATGCCCCGTCCTCCGCCCCCGGCGGCGGCTTTGATCACTAAGGGATAGCCGATCTGGCGAGCCACGCGCATGGCGACCGCCGCGTCCTCGACCGTCCCATCCGTGCCGGGAATCGTCGGAATTCCGGCGGCGGCCATCGTCTTCCGGGCGGCGGCCTTATCCCCCATCGCCCGGATCATCACCGAGGACGGGCCGATGAACGTGATGTCGCAGGCTTCGCAGATCTCGGCGAAATGGGCGTTCTCGGAGAGGAATCCGTACCCGGGATGGATGGCGTCGGCGTTCATGATCTCCGCCGCGCTGATGATCCGTGGGATGTTGAGGTAACTGTCCTCAGGGGGGCTATTGCCGATGCAGATGTCTTCGTCCGCAAACCGGACGTGCAGCGAATCCCGATCCGCCTTCGAGTACACCGCGACGGTCGCGATGTTCAATTCTTTACAGGCCCGGATGATGCGGAGCGCGATCTCACCCCGGTTCGCGATGAGGATTTTTTGGAACATCAGCGCCTACAGAGGTTCGACAAGGAACAACGGCTGGCCGTATTCGACCGGCTGGCCGTTCTCCGCCAGGATCTCGGCGATCCGGCCTTTGGTCTCAGACGGGATCTCGTTCATCAGCTTCATCGCCTCGATGATGCAGACCGTCTGGCCGGCGACGACGATATCGTTCTCTTTCACGTACGGGTCGGCATCCGGAGCGGGCGCCAGGTAGAACGTACCGACCATCGGGGCCGTGATCTCGACGAGTGTTCTGGCGGGGGGAGTTGCCGGTTCAGACTGCGGGGGCAACGCGACGGCGGGTGAGGGTGAGGCGACAGCCGGCCGTACCACAGACGGGGGATCGACGAAGGTGTGGATGGGCGCGGCGTGGTTGGATCGGCGTACGATCCGGATTTTCTGCCCCCAGCCGGACACCTCCAGTTCATCGATGTCGCTCTGTTGTACGGATTCGATCAGTTTCATGATCTCGTCGATCCGCATGGTCCCGCTCCTTACTCAATTGCGGATTGCGGATTTGACTTCCAGACCTTCAATCCGAAATCCGCAATCGATCTTACACCCGTTCGACGTACGTTTTCGTCCGGGTGTCCAGTTTCAGCATATCGCCGACGTTGATGAAGAGCGGCACCTGGACGACGGCTCCGCTTTCGAGCCTCGCGGGCTTGGTCCCGCCCGTGGCCGTATCCCCTCGGATTCCCGGCTCAGTCTCGGCGACACGCAGCTCGACGAAGAACGGCATCTCCATGCCGATGACCTCGTGCTCGGTCATCAGCAGGTTTAAGGTCAGGTTATCTTTGAGAAAGAGCACCGCATCGCCGAGCAACGACGCGGAGACAGGAATCTGCTCATACGACGCCAGGTCCATCATGTAGTAGAGGTCCCCATCCGTGTACTGGTACTGGACCTGGCGGCGTTCGACCCGGACGTCATCCACGCGGTCGGCGGCCTTGAAGGTGCGGTCGATCACCGATCCCGTCCGGACGTTCTTCATCCGGGCGCGGACGAACGCGGAACCTTTGCCCGGTTTGACTTGCTGGCATTCGGTCAGCAGGTAGATGTCCCCATCGACGAGAATCGTCATCCCATTTCTCAGGTCAGTTGCTGCGATCATGCTCGTGTCTTCTCCAGGATGAACCACGCTTATGGAGCCGGTATCTTCGGCTGTTGGGCTTTGATGACGAATAACTCAGAGAGACGGTTGTGAATATCCAGATTGGTCGGGTCCTTCTCGATGAGGGAGAGGTAGACCGCGATCGCCCGGTCGATCAGTCCTTGCCGGACGTACAACTCCGCCAGCGTCGCGGTCGGGATGACGTCAGAATGGGACTCGGGCTCTGCCGGCTCGTCCGACTCGGCATCCGCGTCACGGGCGGGCAGCGCCGCGACCTCCTCCTCAGCCGGGACGGTGAAGGCCACGGGTGCAACCGGGGAAGGGGCCGGAGAGGGTGCTGCCGGGACGGAGGCCTCAGGTCTGAACGGGGGTTCAGCGCCTTCGACGAGGAAGAACTGGTCCAGGTACCGGTCGGTGGACAGGACGGGCGCGGTCGGCTCTGGCGCGGCAAGCGTCTCCATCATCTCCGGCGTCTCGGCGACGGGTGGCGGCGCCAGGAAGGGTGATACTTCTGGCTCGACTGGCACTTCGGCTTCGACCAGCCTCTCCGGTTCGACGGGTATCTCTGGCTCGACGACGATCTCTGGCTCGACCGCGGCCTCTGGAACGGCCGGCGTTTCTGGGACAACCGGGGCCGCCGGGACAAGCGGCTCGATGTCGAAGACGGGCTCCGGTTCAGGAGCCGGTTCAGAGAAGGGGGCGAAGAACTCCACCGGTTCGACCGTGCCCGGCACCACTTCCTCCTCAGGACGCATCATCGCCGAGTCGTCCATGGCGTGAGACAGGAAAGGTTCCACAGCCGGCTCGGGGATGCTCTCGGTCTCCTCGATGACCGGTGAGGATGGGGGTGTCTCATCGACCGTCGCGGGGGCGGATTCCGCCAGTTCTGATGCGGGCGTGAGTTCATCCGGCGGGGGAACTGCCGGCTCAGGGACGATCACGTCCTGTTCCACCGGGGAGGCCTCGACGATCACGCTCGCGGGCGCCTCGAACTCGGTCACCGGCGTTTCCGGGGAGATCGTCGCCTCTTCGGCGAGTGTCAGGAGCGCTTCAAACGCCGGCCCTGGCCACAGCGTCGTGGAGTCAGGGGTTGCGCCGTCCGTCGCCGTGTCCTCTTGCGGGACGAGATCCTGGAACAGTCCGGCAACCCACGTCCCCCAGGCTGCGGCGTTGGCGGGATCGACGACCTCGGAGTATGGGACGGGTTGGGATGGGAACGGGATGGGGGGACGCTCTGCGGACGCGGGCGGTTGCGGGCCGGAGAGCGTGGTGATCTCGGCCTGAATCGACGCATCCAGCGGGTCGATCGCCAACGCTCGCCGGTAATACGAGAGCGCCCGGGTCGTGTCGCCCTCCGATTTCAGGATATCGGCGAGTTGCTTCAGGGCGATGAGACGGTCGGGGGCGAACCGGAGCGCATCGAGCAGCGCCTCTTTGGCCTCCGCCAGGTCGGCTTGATCCGCGTGGCACTGGGCGAGCGTACAATACCCCGTCGCGTACCGCGGATGCCAGGCTAATCCCGCCTGACAGACCTGAATCGCTTTCTCGACGTCTCCCGCTATCCGATGCTGATCTGCTAACAGGGCAAACCGGAGCGAGGTCGGCTCTCGTTTCACCGTGCGCTTCAGCTTCCGAATATCCACATTCACGGTCACCTCATTTCGGTGGTCGGTGGTCGGTGAATCAGATTTCGGATTTCAGGTTGTGGATTGTGGGTCGAATACTCCGCAATCCGCCAGGGATGAAGCGATGACGAGGGTGAGCAACGGGATTCGAACCCGCGACCTCCAGAGCCACAGTCTGGCGCTCTAACCAACTGAGCTATGCCCACCGTTCGATCCAGAAACGGTCTTAATATAGAACCGGGGTTGAAGGCTTGTCAACCCTTTTTTCTCACCGCCCCTCAAGGTCATCTGTGATACAAAAAAAGGTTGCGTTCGGTGCGAGGAAGGATTATATTGTACTGTTTTGATCACGCGTGAGATCATCGATCCAGAGACCAGGCAGACTCAGAGGGAATGGTATGGCACGGCGGTGTGCAATCTGCCACAAGGCCCCCCAGATCGGGCATCGCGTCAGCCACGCGCATAACCTGACCAAACGCCGGTGGAGTCCAAACCTCCAGCGGGTCAGGGTGGCCACCCCACACGGCACGAAACGGATGATGGTGTGTACGGCGTGTCTGAAGACGGGACGTGTTCAGAAGGCTGCGTGAACGCGGCACGTTGGCACGTTCGTAGGGGCAAAGCATTCGCTCTCAGAGTAGAGCTCCTGCTACGTTTTCTCAGCGAATGCGTTGCCCCTCCATCTATGGATTCATGGGGAGGCGCTTGACGGTCTTCGGCAGGGTCAGGGCCAGGTCGGCGGCGGAGAGGCCGGTATTCACCGCCTGCGTGTAGAACTGCACCGTCAGAGCTTCTTGTCCGTCTCCAGACACGATCCGTGCCCGTGAGGGACGCCAGAGACCTTTGGTCCGGATGTATTCGTCGAAGGTTTTGACGATCACCCGGCCGTCCTCTCGATCCTCTTCCTCGCGCCGGACGACCGACCGGTTCGCATCGATCCAGATTTTCCTGGTTGCCCTTCCTTTCTCATCCTTGACGACGAGCAGGTACTGATCGCCATCCTGGCGGGATTCGATCAGCCGATCGCCACGGTACCGCGTGAGGTCGATCCGGCCGATCAGGCTCTGAATGTCGGTGACGCGGACGTTCAGGCCAGGAAGCGCCCGGTCCAGGCGATCCTCGACCGTGCCCTCGAAGACGGCGTTCTGGAGCGGGAGGTAGAACTGCACCGTCTCCCCCTGGACGGCGATCACGGCGATGACCTGTCCGAAAGGCCCGTCGACGACGACCTTGAGCTGGTCCGGGTGGCGGAAAAAAATCCGGGTATCGGCGCGTCCCCGCTGGTCGTGGAGGCTGGCGGAGACGAGGGCGGTCCCTTTAAGGTCGATCAGGCGGGAGGCAGAGGCCTCAACCCGGCTGAGCAGGGCCGGGACGCTGAGGGGGGCTGAGGGGGTCACGCCGGGCGTCGCGGAACGGGTACAACCGCTCCCCACCAGGACGGCGAGGAGCAGGCTCCCGATGGCGCGGACTACCGGACGGCGTCGAGTTTCTTGCGGATCTCTTGCTTGGTAGCGTCGAGTTCGAGCGCACGTTCCCAATGTTTAATCGCGTCCTTCTGGTTCCCCTGGTCGCGGACGATGTCGCCGAGATGATCGTACAGCGTCGCGTTGTCCCGGTCGCGTTCGAGCGCTTTCTCGACCAACTCCTTCGCTTGCCGGAGCCGTCCCAACCGGTAGTACACCCACCCTAAACTATCCAGGAACGCCCCGTTCTCCGGGTCTTTCTCGACCGCTTTCTCGATCATCCTGAGGGCATCTTGAAGCCGGAGGCCTTTATCCGCTAAGATATACCCCAGGTAATTGAGGGTGTAGGGATCATCCGGGTTCAGCCTCAGCGTCTGCTCGAACGCGGCCACCGCCTCGTCGAAGCGACCCGCCTGGTCGTACGCCTGGCCGAGGAGAAACCGGAGGCGGTAATTAGCCGGGAATTTCTCAATGCTGTCTTTCGCGATACGAATGGCTTCGTCGTAATGCTTCTGCTCCGAGTACGAATACCCTAAGTAAAACCACAACTCCGGGTCGTTCGGAACGGCCTCGAGGCCACGCCGGAAGATGGTGATCCCCTCGTCATACTTCTTCTGGCGGAGCTGCACCAGCCCTAAGTTGACCCAGCCACGGCTGTCGTGCTGGTCGAGGTCGATGACGCGCTGGAATTGCGTGACGGCCTTGTCGTACGCTTTCTGGGAGAGATAGTTCACGCCCAGGTAGAAATGGAGGTCCGGGTCGTTGGGTGTGGTTGCCAGTCCCTGATTGAGGACTCTCTCCGCGCTCTCGTACTTGTCCTGCCGGATGTACGCTAAGCTCAAGTTGACCCAGCCGCGCGTGTCGCGCCGGTTCAGGTCGATCGCTTTCTGGAGTTGCGCGATCGCCGGGGCAAACTGTTTCTGGTCCATGTAGACGTCGGCCAGGTTCAGCCGGAGGTCGATGTTGTTCGGGAGCACTTTGAGGCCTTGCTGGAATGTCTTGATGCCGTCGTTCTTCTTCCCCTGTTCCACGTAGGCCAGCCCCAGGGCAATCCAGCTCCGCGGGTACTGGTTGTTGATCGAGACCGCTTTCTTGAACTCCGGGATGGCCTGGTTGTAGGCTTGTTGGGCGAGGAAGAGGGAACCTAAGTACAGGCGCAGGTCGGGGTCGTTGGGCAGCTTCCCGATCCCGCGTTTGAGGACGTCGATCGCCTCATCCTGGCGTTGTTGCCGTCGGTAGGTCAGGCTCAGGTTGATCCAGCTCCCGGCATCTTTCTCATCCCGGCTCAGGGCTTCCTGAAACTCCAAGGCGGCCTGATCGAGTTTGTTCTGTTCGAGGTAGACGATGCCGAAGTTGGCGTGCAGGTCCGCGTCATCCGGCAACACCCGAAGCCCCTCGTACAGCACCCGCTCGGCCTCGGTCAGTTGGCCCTTGCGCCGGTAGGCGGTACTCAGGTCGACCCAGTTGCGGGCGCTCTGCCGGTCGGCGGCGAGCACCGTCTTGAATTCCTGGATTGCCTCGTCCCAGCGGCTTGACAGCGTCAGCAGTTCACCCAGCCGGCGGCGGATGTCCACCTCGTTCTGCGGGTGCAGGTCAGCGATCTCTCTGTACTGCTCGACCGCCTTGTCCCAGTCACGCTGCTGCTCGTAGATCTGGGCGAGTCCAAACCGGGCGCGCAGGGAAGTCGGGTAGTCGTCGAGCACTTTCTGCAGCTCGACGATGGCCTTATCGAGTTCCCCACGGGCCTTATACTCGTCGACGAGCTGGAAATGGATATCCGCCGACCGGGGCACCAGCCGGCTGACGATTTCGAGTTCCTGGATCATTCTCTCGGTATCGCGCTGCTCCCGCGCGATCTGGGCGAGCGAGAAATGAGCCTCGAGATGCTCGGCGTCCAGCGCCACCACGCGCTCGAACGACCGGCGCGCTTCCCCGTACTGTCGCAGATCCCTGAGGCACTTGCCGACGACGAGGTGCGCATCGACGATCGTCTCGTCCAGCTTCAACGCTTTCTTTGCGTGCCGGAACGCCTCCTCCCGCTGCCCCAGCTCGTAGTAATCACGCGCTAACGCCACGTGGATGGCCGGGGACAGCGAGTCGTACCGGGCTGCCGCCTGGTATTCTTTGATGGCGTTGGGGAGGTCGTTCTGCGAATCGTACAGGCTCCCGCGCGCGAAGTGCTCATACGCCCGGGCGTCGAATTCCTGATTGGACAGGGCGACCGAGTCCCGCGACGCAGCCTGCCCCCAGGAGCGCCCCACCCCCAGGCTCAGGAGGAAGATCCCGCCCACGGCGAGGGCCCGCACGAGTCGAGCCCCTCCAACCGCCCTCTGCCGTCTACCCATACACCACTCCAATCGTTACCGACCACTGACTACTGACCACCGACTCCTGTCTTATCGCAGCAGCCGGGACACGTCATTGACGATGACGAACGCCATAATCAACGCTAAGATCGCCATCCCGATCTGCTGCCAGACCATCCGCTGTCGCAGGGTCAGGGGACGCCGGATCAGGCCTTCCACGGCCAGGATGAGAAGTTGACCCCCGTCGAGCGCGGGAATCGGGAGGATATTCAGGATCGCTAAGTTGATGCTGAGGAAGGCGATGAAGTTGAACAGACTCTCGACGCCTCGCCGGGCGGTGTCCCCGGCCACCTGGGCGATAAAGATCGGCCCGCCGATCAGCTTGGCCGAGACATCGCGGGAGACGAGTTGCTTGACGAACGAGATCATCTTTCCTATGACCCCGGCGGTCTGCAGACCTGCCAGCCCGAACGCCCGGAAGACCCCGACCGGCTTCGACCGGTAGTATTCCTTGCCGACGCCAATCCGTCCGATGTTCTCCATATCCCCTTTCGCGTTGACTTCGCGCATCACCTCAGTCGTCACCTGCGCCTGGTAGGGCTGGTCGCTGCGTGCCCACGTGATCGTGAGCACCTGGCCGGGTTTCTTACGGATGATGTCGACCATGTCCGTCCACTGGCTGATCGGCTGTCCGTCGACCGAGGTGATCCGGTCCCCGACCTGTAGGCCGGCCGCGGCAGCCGGGCTGCCCGGGTTGACGACGTTGATCGTCGTGTCCATGAAGTACATCAGCCCGGCGAACCGCTCCTGGGGCGAGGTGGTCGTCCTGAAATCGATGACCGTCGTGCTCTCGGCACCGGCTCGGGTAAAGCGGACGTGAAACTGCGAGATGTTCTCGGCGGCGAACCGCTCGACGACATCTTCCCACGTCTTCACCGGCGTCCGGTTGATGGCGTCGATCCGGTCCCCGACGGCCAGCCCGGCCTTCGCGAAGGGGGACTGCGGGGCGACTTTGCCGATCGCCGTCGTGTCGATGGAGGCGATGCCGACGAAGCACAGCAGGCCCCAGAGGACGAGGAACGCCAGCAGGACGTTCATCGCCGGGCCGGCCGCGATCACGAACGCGCGCGCCCAGAGGGGCTTCGAATGGAACTCCCACGGCTCGCCCCTGACTTCGTCCGAGTCAGGATGCTCGCCCGCCATCTTGACGTAGCCCCCTAACGGGACCCAGGAGATGCAGTATTCGGTATCCCCGACCGTCTTGCCGATCATCTTCGGGGGGAAGCCTAAGGAAAACCGTTCGACTTTGATCCCGACGCGCTTCGCGGCCATGAAATGGCCGAGTTCATGGACGAAGACGAGCAGCCCCAGGACAAAGATCGCCGCTAAGATGTTCGTGATCATATCAGGAAGACTCTCCCATGCCCGGCCTCACCCGGTCGCCGGCCTGGCATCAGCTCACGTGGAGCGGGTTCGTGCTCGATGTGTTCACCAGGTCGGCGCAGAACGCCCGCGCCCAGACATCCGCCTCCAGGATGGAAGGGAGAGAGAATGTCCCGTTGGGGGCGTCGTCCATCCGGTGTTCGTGCGCGGTGATCGTCTCGGCGATGATGTCCGGGATATCCGAGAAGCCGATCCGCGCTTGCAAGAATGCCTCGACCGCCACCTCATCCGCCGTGCTCAGGACAGTGGGGACGGTGACCCCGGCCTGTCCAGCCTGGTAGGCGAGCCGCAGGCAGGGGAATTTGTCGAAATCCGGCGGCGCGAACGTCAACTCCCGCCGTTGCATCAGGTCGAGCCGCTGCCAGGAGACGTTCAGCCGTTCCGGGAACGTCAGCGCGTACTGGATCGGCAGTCGCATATCCGGCACGCCGAGCTGAGCCAGGATCGACCCGTCCACCATCTCGACCATCGAATGGATGATCGATTGCGGATGGATGACGATATCGATCCGGTCGACCGGAAGCCCGAACAGCCAGTGGGCCTCGATCACCTCGAACCCTTTATTCATCAGGGTCGCAGAATCGATCGTCACTTTCCGGCCCATCTCCCAGACCGGATGGGCGAGCGCGTCGGCTGGGGAAATCGACGCGAAGGCGCTCCGATCCACGTCACGGAAGGGCCCGCCCGAGCACGTTAAGATGAGCCGTTCCACCTGCTCGATGCGTTGCCCGGCCAGACACTGGTGGATGGCGCAGTGCTCGCTGTCGATCGGGAGGATCTGGGCGCCGGCCGCGGCGGCCGTCCGCATCACCAGTTCGCCGGCCATGACGAGGATCTCTTTATTCGCCAGAGCGATCGTTTTCTCCGCCTGGATCGCCCTGAGGGTCGGGATGAGGCCGGCGCTGCCCGGCAGCGCGCTGATGACTAAGTCGGCCTCCGGATGGGTGGCGACCGCGATCAGCCCGTCGAGGCCGGCGCACAACGCCGGGCCATACCCGTTGCGGGTCTGGCGGAGCTTTTCCGCATACCGCTCCTCCATCACCGCCACGATGTCCGGCCGGAACCGCTCGATCTGGCGCTGGAGCATCTCCGTCTGGCTGTTGGCCGTCAGCCCGCAGACGGTGAACCGGTCGGGGAACTGCGCGATCACCTCAAGGCTCTGCACCCCGATCGACCCGGTCGACCCTAAGATGGCGACGCGTTTCATTTAGAGTACCACCATCCTCAAATAATAATACACCAACGGCGCACAGAACAGCACGCTGTCGAACCGGTCGAGCACCCCGCCGTGGCCCGGGATGAGGTGGGAGGAGTCCTTGACCTGCGAATCCCGTTTCATCAGGGATTCCGCCAGGTCGCCGACCTGTGCGACGAGGCCGCCGGCCAGTCCTAACACCCAGCAGTCCGCCCGCGACAGGAACGGAAAGAAAGAAGACCGGAGGGCAAACAGCCCGACGAGCGCTCCAGCCAGCCCGCCGAGCGCCCCTTCGACCGTCTTCCCGGTGCTCACCCGGGGAATCAAGCGATGGCGGCCGAGCCCCCGTCCGGTGAAATACGCCGCCGTGTCACAACCCCACGGGATGAGGAACGCGACCAACAGCGCGCCCATCCCGTCATGGTCTGTTAACGTGGGCTGGGTGCGTGGGAGTTCCCGGAGGAGGATGAGATGGCTGCTGAGCCAGCCGACGTAGAGGACGCCGAGTACGGTCGAAGCGGCGTTCAGCAAGGCTGAGCTCGGCCGCTTCGTGATGATCTCCAGGGTGACTGCCAGGAGGACGACCCCGGTGATCACCCCCGTGGCCATCCGGCCTCCGTCGAACCAGGCGCTCCAACTGAGCGCGACCGCGCCGAGCAGGCCGAGGGGACGGTTGGGGTCGAGCCCCTTGGCCGCCGCCATGCGGTAGAATTCCCAGAGTCCCGCGACGATCACCAGGTCGATGAACCCGACGAAGGGAACACCGCCCACCCACGCGAGGAGCAAGACGACTGGGATCAGGGTCAGGCCGACGAGAATACGGACCCAGACGTGTGGTACGGTCACCGTGCGGTTACTCCGTCCCCATCCTCGTATGGCCCGGATCGGCGCGGCCTGTCACCGGACCGAGACCGCGACCTGAGCCTGGGCGCTCGTCCGGCCGAACCGCCGCTCCCGCGTTTGATAGTCCTGTATGGCCGCGTAGAAATGCTCACGCCGGAAATCGGGCCACAGGACGGGCATCACGCAGATCTCGGTGTAGGCAAGCTGGTAGAGGAGGAAATTGCTGATGCGCATTTCCCCGCTCGTCCGGATCAGGAGATCAGGGTCGGGGAGGCCGGCGGTATCGAGATAGGACGCGAACAGGGTCTCATCCACCGCCGCCAGGTGCTGTTTGCCGTCGACGATATCTTGAGCCAAGCGTTTGGCCGCCTCGACGATCTCCCGGCGCCCGCCGTAGTTGAGGGCCAGAATCAGCCGCAGGCCGGTGTTCTTCGACGTCTGCGCGATCGCGTACGCGACCTCACGGCGGGCCGCTTCGGGCAGCTCATCCCACCGGCCGATGACCATGATCTTGACGTTGTTCCGGTTGATTTCCTCGATCTCACTCCGGATCGTGGCGATGAGGAGACGCATCAGGGCGGAGACTTCCGTCTTCGGGCGTCGCCAGTTCTCCGTGGAGAACGTGAACAACGTCAGCACATCGAGACCCAACTCCCCGGCAACCCGGACGATATCCCGGACGACGTTGACCCCTTCCCGGTGTCCGACGACCCGGGGGAGGCCGCGCTGCGCCGCCCAGCGCCCGTTCCCGTCGACGATGATGGCGATATGCCGGGGAAGCCGCGTCCTATCGAGTGCGGAAGCGTCCTGGTTCACGCTCGACAACCCCTTATAGATTCCCGCTTCCACGGGAATGACAAGATGTTACCGACTACCGACCACCGACCACCGACCACCGTCAAATCTCCATGATCTCAGCGTCTTTTTTCTGGATCGCCTGATCGACCGTCGTGATGTGCTGGTCGGTGACCTCCTGGACCGTCTTCTGGAGGCGTTTACTCTCGTCTTCGGAGAGCGTCCCGGCCTTTTCTTCTTTCTTCACCCGCTCGTTCATGTCCCGGCGGACGTTGCGGATGCTGATCTTGGCGTCTTCCCCTAATTTTTTGACGAGCTTGACGTAGTCCCGCCGGCGCTCTTCCGTCAGGGGTGGAATGGGGAGATGCAGGACGGTGCCGTCGTTCTTGGGCATCAGCCCGATGTCCGACTTCTGGATCGCCCGCTCGATCGGGACGAGCATCTGTTTGTCCCAGGGCTGGACGGCGATCGTCTTGGGGTCGGGGGTGCTGACGCTCGCCACCTGATTGAGCGGGACCATCGTCCCGTAGGCCTCGACGCGGATGGCGTCGAGGAGGGCGGGGCTGGCCTTACTCGTGCGGATCCCCGCCAGCTCTTTCCGGAGCACGTCGATGGTATGATCCATCTTGTGTCCCAAGTCGGTTAAGAGTTGTTTAGTCACCACGGTTGCTCCCCCTCACAATCGTGCCCACCGCCTCGCCGAGCACGACCCGTTTGAGGTTTCCCTTGCGCATCAACTCGAACACGATGATGGGTAACGCATTGTCCATGCAGAGCGAGACAGCGGTGGTATCGAGGACTTTGAGGCCTTTGTTGAGGACATCGATATACGTGAGTTCCTGAAACCTGATGGCATCTTTATGCCGGACCGGGTCGGCGCTGTACACCCCGTCGACTTTGGTGGCTTTCAGGATGACCTGCGCTTCGATCTCGATCGCCCGGAGCGCCGCCGCCGTGTCCGTCGTGAAGTACGGGTTGCCCGTCCCCCCCGCCATGATGATGATCCGTCCCTTCTCTAAATGCCGGAGCGCCCGCCGCCGGATGTACGGCTCGGCGACCGCCTGCATCGTGATGGCCGTCATCACCCGGGTGAAAATCCCCATCTTCTCTAAGACATCCTGCAGCGCCAGCGCGTTGATGACGGTGGCCAGCATCCCGATGTAATCCGCCGACACCCGTTCCATCCCCTTGGCGCTCGCCTCCGCTCCCCGGAAGATATTCCCCCCGCCGATGACGATCCCGATCTGGACTCCCATCTCCCCGACTTCGCGGATCTCCGAGGCGATGAAGCTGAGCATCTCGAAATCGATCCCGTAGCCCGCAGGCCCGGCCAGGGATTCTCCGCTCAGTTTGAGCAGGATTCGCGAGTAGCTCTCCTGGGGCATCGTCCCCTACTCCCCTCCCAGCTCGAACCGGACAAAACGGCGGACGACGATGTTCTCCCCTAATTTCGCGATCGTCGCGGTGACGAGGTCCTTGATCGTTTTATCGGTATCCCGGATGAACGGCTGTTCGAGGAGACAGTGCTCCTGGTAGAATTTTTCGACCTTCCCCTGGACGATCCGGTCGATGAGATGCTCCGGTTTCCCCTCGTTCCGTGCCTGAGTCCGGTAAATCTCCCGCTCCCGCTCGACGATCGCCGGGTCGATGTGCTCTCGATCCACCGCTAAGGGCTTGGTGGCGGCGACCTGCATGGCCAGGTCATGGACGAGCGTCCTGAATGCCTCGTTCCGGGCGACGAAGTCCGTCTCGGAGTTGACCTCGACCATCGCGCCGATCCGGCTGCCCACATGGGTGTACGCATGGATCAGCCCTTCTTTAGCCGTCCGGCTGCTCTTCTTCGACGCGGTCAGGATGCCCTGCTCCCGCAGGTAGGTGATCGCTTTCTCGATATCCCCGTTGGAGAGGTCGAGCGCCTTCTTGCAGTCCATCATCCCGGCGCCCGTCTTCTCCCGCAGGACTTTGACATCTGCTGCCGACACTCCCATGAATCCCACTCCGTTTAAGCCCCTGCTCACGCGGATCAGGAGCTAAGGCCGCCTTTCTCCAGCCTGCCAGTCACACACCCTGCCGGATGTCCTCTAATCTACCGAGCAGTCCTCGAAAAAACATGAGGTCTCTCTGAGAAACTTATGAGAAACTCAACCGGATGCGTCCGTCTTACGCCTCTTCATCTACGTCGTCGACGACGGGGGCCGGTTTCTGTTCGTCGGGTTCCTCGGTGTCCTTCTTCCGGGCGAATTGTTCGCGATCCACCCGTCGGAGGCCTTCGTCGACGGCGTCTGCGATGATGTTCGTGATGAGCGCGATGGAGCGCAGGGCGTCGTCGTTGCCGGGGATCGGGTAGGTGATGAGGTCGGGGTCGCAGTTGGTATCCAGGATGCTGACCACCGGGATTTCGAGGGCGTTCGCCTCAGCGACGGCGATCCGTTCCTTCCGGGCGTCGACCACGTAGACGATCCCGGGCAGTTGGCGCATCTCTCGAATCCCGCCCAACACCCTCTGCAGCCGATCCCGCTCTTTCCCCAGGCTGGCGGCTTCCTTCTTCGTCAGCGCGTCGAGAATCCCGTGTTCTTTCATCTTCTCCAGGTCTTCCAGCCGCTTGACGCTCGACCGGATCGTCTGGAAGTTGGTAAGCATCCCGCCCAGCCAGCGCTCGACGACGTAGAACATCCCGCACCGCGCCGCCTCTTCGACGATCACCGGCTTCGCCTGCTTCTTCGTCCCGACGAACAGCACCGACTCCCCGCTCTCCACCGCCGTCCGGACGGCGGTGTAGGCGAGTTCGATGTGCTTCAGCGTTTTTTGCAGGTCGATAATGTAAATGCCATTTCGCTCGGCGAAGATGAACTTCTTCATCTTCGGGTTCCACCGTCTCGTCTGATGGCCGAAATGAACCCCGGCCTTCAGCAGGTCCTGCATGATCGGAATACCCATGTTCGGTCTATCGCTCCTTTCACCACGTCCACGGACACATGTTTGATCCCCCCTCACACGGCGCTGATAGGCCGCGGCTGCTGCATGGGAGGGGTGACTCCCACACGCTCGGTCTGCTTACCGTTTCGAGAACTGGTACCGCTTCCGCGCGCCGGCCATCCCGTACTTCTTCCGCTCCTTGCTCCGGGCGTCACGGGTCAACAGGCCGGCGGTACGGAGCTGGCCGCGTAAGGTCTCGTCCATCTTCTCCAGCGCCCGGGCGATGCCCAGCCGCAACGCCCCCGCCTGTCCGGCGATCCCCCCGCCATGCGTGCGGGCGATGACGCTCACCCGATCCAGCGTGCTCGTCACGGTCAGGGGTTCCTCGACGGCCGCGACCAGGCTGTCACGGGAAAAGTATTCCTGCAGCGTCTTGCCGTTGACCGTCCGCGTGTTGCCGTCGGCCGGCCGGACCCACACCTGAGCAATCGCGCGTTTCCGCTTCCCGACCGCGTGATAGACATCTGTCGTCATGCGTGCGTTCACCTCCTTTGTCTGCGATGATGGTTATCCCATCTTCAACACATCCGGCTTCTGCGCCGCATGCGGATGGGTCGATCCTCTGTAGACTTTCAGCTTCCTGAACATCTGCCGTCCCAGTGTGGTGTGGGGGAGCATGCCTTTCACCGCCATCCGGACGACCCGCTCAGGGCTCCGGGCAAACAGTTTCTGGTAGGGCGTCACCTTGAGTCCACCCGGATACCCGCTGTACCGGTAGTAGAGCTTCTGCTCCGCTTTCTTCCCGGTGACCACCACCTGGCTGGCGTTGATGATGATCACATGATCCCCGGTGTCCACGTGGGGCGAATAGATCGGCTTCGTCTTCCCCCGGAGGATCTGGGCGACCTGGCTGGCCAACCGTCCGAGCACCTGGCCCCTGGCATCCACGACGTGCCACTGGCGCTCGACGTTCTGTGCGTTGATAGTCGGTGTTCTCATGGTCGTGTGTGTACTCCTCGATGAATGGATATGAGACCATCCTGTAGGGGCGAATCTCGTCTTCGCCCCGATATGGGCGATCCCAAGGATCGCCCGTACAATCATCCCCTTTTCTCCTCTCGCGCCAGCGACGCGAGGCTCTCCGCGTACGGGGTCCGTGCGATCCCCCGTTCAGTAATAATCCCTGAGACGAGACGGGCGGGGGTCACGTCGAACGCCGGGTTGTACACCTTGACGCCATCCGGCGCGGTCGGTTTCCCGAACCCGTTCGTGACCTCGACTGGATTCCGCTCTTCGATCGGAATCCCGGCTCCGGTCGGGATCGAGAGGTCGATCGTGGAGAACGGGGCGGCGACGTAGAACGGGATGTGATGGGCCTGCGCCAGCACCGCCACCCCGTACGTGCCGATCTTGTTCGCCACATCCCCGTTGGCGGCGATCCGGTCCGCCCCCACCATAATGCAGTCGATCTTCCCCTCTTTCATCACCTGAGCGGCCATGTTGTCACAGATGAGGGTGACATCAATCCCGGCCTGCATCAGCTCCCAGGCGGTCAGCCGGGCGCCCTGGAGGACGGGCCGCGTCTCGTCGGCGAACACCCGGACCCCCTTGCCGTCCGCGTGCGCCTGGTAGATGACCGCTAACGCCGTGCCCGCCCCGGCCGTCGCCAGCGCGCCCGCGTTGCAATGCGTCAGCACCGTCTGTCCGTCGTTGATGAGGTCTGCCCCGTACTCTCCGATCTTCCGGCAGACCGCCCGGTCTTCCTCCAGGATGGCTAAGGCCTCGTTCAGCAACCCCGTCTGGATGTCCGGGATGGAGCGCGTCCGGCTGCGCTCCGCGACCGCCCTCATCCGATTGAGCGCCCAGAACAGGTTGACGGCGGTCGGCCGGGTCGCCCCCAGCACCCGGATGACCTCATCCAGCTCCGCGGTGAACGCCGGATAGTCGCGGGCGCGCGAGTCCTGGATGCCCAGCACCACCCCCAGCGCAGCCGCCACCCCGATCGCCGGCGCGCCCCGCACCTTCAGGTGCGTGATGGCAGAGGCCAGCTCCCGATAATCCCGGTAGGTCTCGTACACCAGATCATTCGGAAGCCGCGTCTGGTCGAGCATCCGCACCGCGCGATGCTCCGCATCCCAGGCGATGGTCGTGAAAGGCGTCATTCGAACCGCAACATCTCCATGAACGCGTGCAGCCGTTGGTCGATCTCCCCGTGAGTCAGCGTGGCCAGCCGTCGGACGCTGAAGTCTTCCACGTTGAACGACGCCATCACGCTGCCATGGATCATCGCCCGTTTCAGGCCGGCGTCATTCGTCTCCTGCGTCTTGGCGAGATACCCGACAAACCCGCCCGCGAACGAGTCGCCCGCCCCGGTCGGGTCGGTCACCGACACGACCGGATAGGCCGGGACGGCGAAGTAGGAGTCGTTCGTGACGAGCGTCGCGCCGTGTTCTCCGCGTTTGACGACGACCGCCCGCGGGCCGAATTCGAGGATCCGCCGTGCGGCCCGGACGAGGTTGAATTCCTGCGCCAGTTGCCGCGCTTCCCCGTCGTTGATGATGAGGACATCCACCCGCGCCAGGGTGCTGAGCAGCGCCGCGTACTTGCCGGTGATCCAGAAGTCCATCGTGTCACAGATGACGAGCCGCGGCCGGGTGACCTGGTTGAGCACCTCGCTCTGCAACTCCGGGTCGATGTTCGCTAAGAACACAAACTCCATCTCACGGTGCACGTCCGAGAGCATCGGACGGAACGAGGCGAAGACGTTCAACTGCGTGTCGAGCGTGCGCCGATCGTTCATGTTCGGCTCATACTCACCCGCCCACCGGAACGTCTGGCCGTCTGCGACTTCCAGCCCGGAGAAGTCGACCGACCGGTGGCGTAAAAACGCCAGCGCGTCCATCGAAAAATCCTGGCCGACCACGGCCACGAGGCGAACGGGCGCGAAGAAGCTGGCCGCCGCAGAAAAGTACGTGGCCGACCCCCCGATCGCCTCGGACACCGCTCCGTGCGGGGTTTTGACCGAGTCGAACGCGACCGACCCAACGACGAGAATGCTCATCGTCTCCTCACATCGTCTCCGGCGCGGACACCCCAATGACGGACAGCCCGTTGCGGAGGACGATCCGCGTGGCGTTGACGAGCGCCAGCCGGCTCTGCGTCAATGCCCGGTCGTCGGTGACCACCCGGTGCCGGTGGTAGAACGGATGGAACGTCGCCGCCACCTCCCGGACGTACGTGGTCATCCGGTGCGGCTCGAACAGCGTCGCCGCGCTCAGGATGATCTCAGGCAGCCGGCCTAACAGCTTGATGAGCGCCACCTCCTCCGGCGCCCGCAAGAGGGAGAGATCGACGCGCGCCGCCGGAAGCCGGACGATGCCCTGCTCCTCCGCATGGTGCAGGATGCTCATGATCCGGGCGTGGGCATACTGGACGTAATACACCGGGTTCTCGTCCGACTGGGCCTTCGCGACGTTCAGGTCGAAGTTCAGATGACTGTGCATATTCCGCATCAGGAAGAAGAAGCGGACGACGTCCGGCCCGACCTCGTCGAGCAGTTCGTCTAAGGTGACGAAATTGGCCTTCCGCTTCGACATCCGGACCTGCTCCCCATCCTTCATCAGGGTGACGAACTGGTGGATGAGGACTTTCAGTTTGCTCGTCTCACAGCCCAGCGCGTTCAACCCGGCGATGACTTCCTGGTAGGTCGCGTGATGATCCGCCCCGAAGATATCGACGATGAGGTCGAACCCGCGCTCGAATTTATGCTGGTGGTAGGCGATGTCGGGAAGCCGGTACGTCGGCTCGCCGGTGGCGCTTTTCACGATCACCCGGTCTTGCGGCAGCCCGAAATCTGTGGCTTTAAACCATAAGGCGCCGTCCTTCTCGTAGGCCGCCCCTCGTTGCTTGAATGTCTCGATCACCGCCGCTACACGCCCCGTCTCGTACAGGTCGGACTCGTTGTAGAACACGTCGAACACGATGCCCAATCGGGCGAGGGTTCCCTTGATATGCTCGAACATCAACCGTTCGGCGGTTTCTTTGAAGACCGCCAGCTCCCCGCGCTCCGCCGCGCCGACGAGCGTGCCGCCGTGCTGGTCGACGATCGTCTGGGCGATATCGCGGATGTAGTCCCCCTCGTAGCCGTCCTCCGGGAACGGGTATGGACGGCCGAGCAGTTCCATGTACCGGGCGTAGACGGACTCGGTCAGGAGGGTCATCTGGCGGCCGGCGTTGTTAAAATAGTACTCGCGCGTGACGACAGACCCGGTCCACTCGAACAGACGGCTGATGGCATCTCCGATGACCGCCTGCCGGCCGTGACTGACGGCGAGCGGGCCGGTCGGGTTGGCGCTGACGAACTCCACCTGCACCCGCTGGCCCTGGCCGGCCTCACACGCCCCGTAGCGCTCGTCCGCCGCTTCGATCTCCAGCAGCGTCTCGTTCAGCCATTGGGGCCCCAGGCGGAAGTTGATGAACCCGGGACCGGCCACCCAGACCTCGCTCACCCGGTCCGGGTCGAACGCCAGCGCACGCACGATCGTCTCGGCGAGCGCACGGGGAGACTGTTTGACCTGCCGGGCGAGCGACAGGGCCAGGCTGGTCGACAGATCCCCGTGGTCGGGGTTGGTCGGGGCTTCCAGGGGCACCGGCTCGGACGCCCGGTCGCTCCCGTAGAGGGCGGCGACCGCTGTCCGGAGGCCCTGCGTGAGGTAGTCTCGCACGGTCAGACGGCTGGTGTCGTGCGTGGAGACGGGCTCGTTCGTCATGGGTGGCAGTCCACTCCTCGTGTCATTCTCGCGGAAGCGCGAACCCGTCGCCTTCATGACGCTTCTCGTCCTGGACGCGCGGCCCGGCCGTTCGTGACTGGATCGTCCCGGAGGCCGGGTCGAGGAACACGTCCGTCACCGGCGCATCCCCCCAGAGCCGCTCCAGGCCGTAAAACACTCGCGTTTCCTGACGGAACACATGCACGACCACGTCCACATAGTCGATCAACACCCACCGCCACGCGGTCGTCCCTTCCACATGCCAGGGTCTGACCTGCTCCGCCGCCAGCCCGTCCACTACACTCTCGACGATCGCTTTCATCTGGGGCTCGGAGCCAGCGGAGCCGATCACAAAATAGTCAGCGATGGACGTCAGGTCCTGCAGGTCGAGGATACGGACATCCATCGCTTTTTTAGCGACCAGAGACGCTGCCGCATGCTCGGCCAGCTCCGCCGCGTTCAATGCCACCCCCGTCCGCTACTCCTGACTGAGACGGAGCTGATCGTAGTCCTGGCCGATAATCGCCGTCACATCGACCATCCGATCATCATTCCGTTGCAGGATGACATGCGTCGTGCCCAGTGCCTGCGCCACCGCCAGCGCCGCGTCCGAGACCGTCGTCTGCCCCCGCCGATCCAGCACGATCGTCTCCGGGAACTGGAAATCCTCCGCGTTCTCGATGTTGACGACATCAAACCCCTGAGTGCGCAAGTAATCGCGGACTCGCTGGCCGATACCGACCTTTCCGCACCCGTTGAGCACCTCCACCTGGACTTTCTCGTGCGCGGGACGGACCGCGGACGTCCTGGGCGGGGTGAGGCGAGAGGACGGCGCGGCCGGCGCCAGGGCCGAGTACAGGAAATAGCCGTTGAGGCCGACCAGGACGATGATCCCTCCTTCGAGCAGCCAGATACTCGCGCGCCGCCCTCCGGCAGGCTTGGAGAGCGTCACCGGGGGGATACGTCCCTGTTTGCGGCTTCGCCTCGGCATCAACAGCGCTCCCTCGGCGGCTCCGGTCGCAATGTCTTCATCGACGCCGTTCGTGCGTCTGGTCGGGTCATCAGGATAAGGCGCGGTCTGGAGGAGAGTGGAGAGGTCGAGGACTCAGGGGTGGGGTTCGCGGTGCACAGTACGTCGAGGCAATATCAGCGTTCGACATCCACCATACCATCACCCTTTCTAGCCTCCAAGCCATCCGGTAAGACCGGATTCCGTCAGCTTACCGACCCTCATCCCGGAACCAGGAATCGAACAGGGAAGAGGAAGACGCGCGTGATCTGAGATCCCATCTGTTGTCGTACGGTCCGAAGAGCCCGTACCGGTCTTGAGACCCGTACGTGCTGTAATTCACCTGGATTAAGACGTTCTTCGAAGGCCGGTATGTCAGTTCGAACCCCGGCAGCAGCCGGTTCTGACCAGCAACCCCTCGTCCGTTCCCGGGCGACGAGAGCTGGTGGAGATACCCCAGATGCACGGTCATCCGGGCGTTGGACGCCAACTGGTAGTGCAGGGAGTTGACGTACAACCCCTGGGCGCGCGAGGCCGCCCCTCCGGCGGCAACGAGCATCGTGTACTGCTGGGACATCGACAACCGGGCCGGGTCGAACAGCCGGAATCGCCCGGACGGCCCGGTCTGATCCGACAGATGCAACCGTGCAGTCCCGACTCGTCCGCCCGTCTCCTGGGCAAGGCGGTCGGGCGTTTGGCTGAACCCCACGGCGGGCATGACGAGCACACAAACCAGGAGGAACGCAATCCGGCGCGACATAGGGTCTCCCCTTCTTGGGTCAATGATTCTCCGAGCTTTTCCGAGCTATCTATCTAATATAAAGGCTGTTATGAAAATGTCAACAATTTTTTGGCCTCGCCCGTGTCATTCGCCACTCTCGTTCTTTTTTCGCCTTTTCGCCCGGTGGGGTAGGAAGGGGGGATTCATCCCGACCGTCCGGTTCGTTCCTGCATCAGCCGTTCAGCCTGGGCCAACTGTTCCGGGGTGTTGATCCCGACCGTCTCGTCCGCGCGCTCCGCCGTGTACGCGCTCACCCCCCGGCCCTGGCCGTGCAACAGGTGGATCGTGTCGGTCAGGTAATACTCGCCCTGCCGGTTTGTCGGCTTGAGGCCGGTCAACACCGCGAACAGCGCGCGGCAATCGAAGCAATACGTCCCGGTGTTGACCTCTGCGATCTGCCTCTCCTCCGGGGTGGCGTCTTTTTCCTCGACGATCCGGATGACCTGCCCCGTCTCATCCCGCACGATCCGGCCGAGTCCGAACGGGTCGGGCATCCGCGCGGTCAGGATGGTGACGGCCGCCCGCGTGCGCCCGTGGTGCTCGACCAGGCAGCGGAGGGTGGGGGCACGAAGCAGCGGGGTGTCGCCTGAGAGGACGAGCAGGACGCCGTCAAACCCGGCGAGCGTCTCGCGCGCCTGGAGGACGGCGTGGCCGGTGCCTAATTGTTCCCGTTGTTCGACGAACTCGACGGGATAGCCGCGCAGGACGAGTCTCAAGCGTTCTGCCTGATGGCCGATGACGACCAGGATCCGGTCGGAGGAGATCGCGCGCGCCTCTTCGACGACGTACTCGACCATCGGGCGGCCGCAGAGCGGGTGGAGCACCTTGGCCAGGTCGGAAGACATCCGCGTCCCTTTCCCCGCCGCCATGATGAGGGAGACCAATCCGGTGGGGTGAGTCGTGGCGGCGTTCATGAGGGCAGCTCCAGGGTTGAGTGGTCCCGGCTCTGCGGGATGTAGTACTCGGTGCCGAAGCGCGGCTGTTGGATGAGGTCAACGACGGTGCGGACATTCGTCTCACTGCAGAGGGCGTCGAATTCGTTCGCGTTGACGATCAGTAAGGGCGTCTCCCAGTAGTGGAGGAAGAAACGGTTGTACATCTCATTCAGCGTCCGGATGTAGTCGGGGGTGGGGCCCTGGTCGAGCGCGGGGCTCCGCCGGGCGGCCCGTTCGATGAGCTGGTCGGTGCTCGCCTGGAGGTAGATGACCACGTCCGGCTTCGGGATGTCTTTTTCGAGGACGGCCAGCAGATTTTCGTACAGCTTCAGCTCGCTCTCATCCAGCGTCAGGTTGGCGAAGATCCGGTTCCGGGCGAACAGGTAATCGCTGACCGTGATCTGATGGAAGAGGTCGCGTTGCGGGAGGGCGAGCAGTTGCTTGTGCCGCTGGAGGAGGAAGCAGACCTCGGTCGGGAACGCATACCGTCGCATATCCTGATAAAAATCGTGCAGGAACGGGTTGCTGTCGGGGTCTTCGAGGACGAGTTTCGCGTCGAGCTGGCCGGCCAGCCGCCGGGCAAACTCTGTCTTCCCGACGCTGATGACGCCCTCGACCGCGAGATAGCTGGGAGTCTCCATAGACGATCCACACCTTCCGGCTAAGAGTGAACGGGGACGTACGGATGAACGAGATGATCGACCGGCCCCAGGTCGGCGAGCAGTCCCGCGATGGATCGCCCGCTGACCGGATGGATGACGTCCGGGGCGATCTCGGCGAAGGGGACGAGGACGAACGCGCGTTCGGCCAGTCGTGGATGGGGAAGGGTGAGGGCCTGCTGATCGAGGATGACGTCGTGGTAGAGCAGGAGGTCGAGGTCGATCACCCGCGGGCCGTTGCGGACGGAGCGGACGCGGCCGACTTGGCGTTCAACCCAGCGCAGCTCCGCCAGCACGTCATGGGGAGAGAGGGTGGTGAGGATTTCGACGACTCCGTTCAAGAACGCGGGTTGTTCGAGCAGTCCGACCGGCACGGTCTCGTACCACGATGACTGGCGGGTCACGGTGAGGTCCGGGCGGCCACGAAGCAGTGCGAGTGCCCGGCGAACGTGGGACTCCCGGTCGCCCAGGTTCCCCCCGAGACCGATGTACGCCCGAACAGGACTCATGGATTGAGAGAAGATCGGCTGACCTCGACCTCGACCGAGCCGACGGGGCCCGGCATCGGCACAAACGGTTTGCGAACCCGGACGATCACCCGCGTGACGGGAAACTGGTGCAGGAGACGCTGGGCGATCTCCCCGGCCAGCGCCTCCAGGAGCATCCGGGGCGGGCCTGTGATAATCCGTGCGACTGTCCGGTAGACGGAGACATAATCGATCGCCTCGGCCAGTCTGTCCGTGGCCGCCGCCTGGCTCCAGTCCCCGCCCAGTTCAACGTCGACTTCAAACAGTTGTCCGCGCTCCCGCTCGTCGGGGTATACCCCATGGTGACCGTACAGCCTGATCGTCCGAAGCCGGATCCAGTCGCGTTCCACGACGCGGAAGCTCCCTCACACCATCGTGAACTGCGGTGGGTGCAGCCGCCGGAACCGGTAGCGCGAGAGGCTCTGTTCGACGCGCCGGACGACCGTCGCCAGCGTCTCGTCGGATGCGTTGAGCGCGAACCGGACGTACCCCTCCCCGTATTCCCCCATGTACCCGCCGGGCACGACGAACACCCCCGCTTTCCGGAGGAGAATGCTGAACCGGACTGAGCTATAGCGGGGCGGGATGGGTACCCACACGTAGAGTCCGGCCTTGGGCTTTCGTACCTTCCAGCCGAGCGTCTGTAGCCCATCGACCAGGACATCGCGGCGGTGCGCGTACCGGGGGATGAGGTCTGCGAGCAGCGTCTCGGCCCGTGTCAGCGCGTCGGTTCCCGCCTGCTGAAGGGCGAGGAACAGGCCGGTATCCAGGTTGTCCGTCAACTGCGCCAGCGCGGCCAGCACCGGCGGACTGCCGACGGCGACGCCGAGTTCCCACAGCGTCCCGCCGAGGAGGAAGGCTAAGGAGAAGACCTCGACCCCCACGTCGCACGCGCCGGGCGCTTGCATGAAGCTCGGCGGGTCGTACCCGTCGTACGCCATCAAGAGATGGGCGGCATCGTGACAGACGATGATGTTGTGCCGTCTGGCGAAGTCGACGACGGCCCGGAAGAACGGGAGGTCGGCGACGGCGCCGGTCGGGTTGTTGGGGTAGCTCAGGAACATGAGCTTCGCCCGGTGCGCGACCTCTGGGTCGATCTGCCGGAGGTTCGGGAGACAATCGTTCCGTTCGAGCAGGGGCATCGTCTGCACGACTCCGCCGGCGAAGATCGTCCCCGTCCGGTACGCGGGATAGGCCGGGTCGGGGAGGAGGACGGTCTCGCCGGGATTGACGAGCGCCAGGGGCAAACACGCCGCCCCCGTCTTCGAGCCGACCAGGGGTAAGACCTGGGTCTGGGGGTTGAGGTCGACATCGAACCGGCGGGCGAACCAGGCGCTGAACGCCTGGCGGAACGCCGCTGAGATCTCACTCCGTGCGGCCGTCGTGCGGCCGAGTTCGCGGGTCGTCTCGCAGATCCGGGCGATGACGAACTCGTGCGGGGTCGGGTCGATCCCCCCGACCGTCAGGTCGATCGGATCGATGCCCCGGGCGTTCAGCCGCCGTTTGTACCGGTCGACTTCCCGGGTGGGGTACGGAGGAATCTGGTGAAGCCGTTCGGCCCGTTCGATGACGATATGGCGGCGCATGGGAGAAAAAATCAGGGTGAGATCAGGGACGAGTGACGAGTAAAAACAAAACCCTCTCGCTGGTGTTGTGGCTGAGAGCTGGCTGGTCATGAATATAGCACACGAGAAGGAAAACGGCAAGAAAAAAACCCCTGCCCGTACAGAGCAGGGGTTTTCATCGGTACAGCGAAGTCAGCGCGGAGAGTGATTGTAACCGACCACTGACCACCGACCACCGCTTTAGTACATCCCACCGCCGTGCGGCATGGGTGGAGCCGGCTTCTCTTTCTCCGGAATCTCGGCGATCAGCGCCTCGGTCGTCAGGAGCATCCCGGCGATGCTGGCCGCGTTCTGGAGCGCCACGCGCGACACCTTGGCCGGGTCGATCACCCCGTTGGCGACCAGGTCCTGGTACTCGTTCGTCTCGGCGTTGTACCCGAAGGCGCCGGTGCTGTCTTTCACTTTCTGGACGACGATCGAGCCTTCCACCCCGGCGTTCGCCGTGATCTGTCGGATGGGCGATTCGAGGGCGCGCCGGACAATCCCGGCTCCGATCGCCTCATCTCCGTCGAGTTTCAGGCCATCGATCCCCTTCATCGCCCGGATGAACACGACGCCGCCCCCGGCCACGACCCCTTCCTCGACCGCCGCCTTCGCGTTGTTGAGTGCGTCTTCGACACGAGCCTTCTTCTCTTTCATCTCCGCCTCAGTCGCCGCGCCCACCTTGATCACCGCGACGCCGCCCGCCAGCTTCGCTAAGCGTTCCTGGAGCTTCTCCTGGTCGTAGTCGGACGTGGTCTCCTCGATCTGAGCCTTGATCTGTTTGATCCGGCCCTGGATCTTCTCCGTCTTCCCGCCGCCCTCGACGATCGTCGTGTTATCCTTGTCGATCGTGATGCGTTTGGCGGTGCCCAGATCGCCTAAGGTGGCGTTTTCGAGCCTGAACCCGGCTTCCTCGGAGATGACGTTGCCGCCCGTCAGGATGGAGATGTCTTCCAGCATCGCCTTCCGGCGGTCGCCGAACCCGGGCGCTTTCACCGCCGCCACCCGCAGCATCCCCCGGAGCTTGTTGACGACCAGGGTGGCTAAGGCCTCCCCTTCCACGTCCTCCGCGATGATCAGCAGGGGCGCGCTAAGCTGAGCGATCTTTTCCAGGATGGGATAGATATCCTTCAGCGCGCTGATCTTCTTGTCGTGGATCAGGATGCGCGCGTCTTCGAGGACGCAGTCCATCGTGTCCGGGTTGGTGATGAAGTAGGGAGAGAGGTAGCCCCGGTCGAACTGCATGCCCTCGACGACGTCCAGGTTGGTCTCCATGCTCTTGGCTTCTTCGACCGTGATGACCCCGTCCTTCCCGACTTTCTCCATCGCGTCCGCGATCAGGTTCCCGATGGTGGTATCCCCGTGCGCGGAGATCGTGGCCGTCTCGGCAATCTCCTTGCGGCCGGCGACCGGCTTCGCCATGTGCTTGATCTCCTGGACGACGGCATCGACCGCCTTGTCAATCCCGCGCTTGAGGTCCATCGGGTTGGCTCCGGAGGTGACGTTCTTCAGTCCTTCGGTGTAGATCGCCTGGGCCAGGACTGTGGCGGTCGTCGTGCCGTCTCCGGCCACGTCACTCGTCTTGGAGGCGGCCTCTTTCAACATCTGCGCCCCCATGTTCTCGTACGGGTCTTTGAGTTCGATCTCTTTCGCCACCGTCACCCCGTCGAGCGTGAACGTCGGAGAGCCGAATTTTTTGTCGAGCACCACGCAACGTCCTTTCGGCCCGAGGGTCACCTTCACCGCGTCCGCCAGGATATCTACGCCGCGCTTGAGCGCCTGACGGGCTTCAGCGTCGAACGAGATTTGTTTTGCCGCCATAGATCGTCTGCCTCCCTTCCAAACTGAGACTCACGCCCGCACGATACGGGCGATGTGTGAACCTGATGGATGAGAACGACTGCACGATACTCCGCCGGATGACCGGCGGAACGCATTGAGCAATCTATTGAAAAAACAAGACTTAATTGAAATAAATTAGCACTCGACGCGAGCGAGTGCTAATATAATAGAAGCCCCTCAAAAACGCAAGCGCTTTTTTGCGCCGCTCGCAAAATTTTTGCTCAGGAGCGCCCGTCAACCCGGAGCGCGATCCGGCGCAGCCCGTCGAGCGTGAGCAGCGGGTCGAGTTGCTGGATCGTCCGGGACAACGGGGTAATCAGGCCCGCCAGGCCGCCGGTGGCGATGACCACCGCCCGCGCGCCCAGTTCCTCCCAGATCCGCTCGACGATCCCGTCTACCTGGCCGACCGCCCCGTAGACGATCCCGGCCCGGAGGCACTGTTCGGTATCCTGCCCGATCACCCGGTCTGGTACGGCGATCTCCACCCCCCACAGCCGCGCCGCCCGTTGAAACAGCTCGGCCGCCGAGGTCTCGATCCCCGGGGCGATCACCCCACCGACGTAATCCCCCTCCGGGGAAATCACGTCGAACGTCGTCGCCGTCCCGAGGTCGACGACGATCGCCGGCCCGCCGTACCGCTCGAACGCCCCTACCGCGTTGGCAATGCGATCCGCCCCGACCCCGCGCGGGTTGTCGTAGTGGATCGTGAGACCGATCTCCAGGTCAGCCGTCACGATGAGCGGGACGGTCTGGAAATACCGGTCCACCATCTCCTGGTAGATCGAGGTGAGCGACGGGACGACCGACCCGATCACCGTCCGGGTGATGCGGTCGACCGTGATCCCCGCTTCCTGACAGAGGAGCTTCGTCAAGATGCCGCATTCATCCACGGTGTAATCCCGCCGACTGGGCAACCGCCAGTGGCCGCGAAGCTGCTCCCCGTCGTAGACGCCCAGTTTGGTATGGGTGTTGCTGATATCGATCGCCAGGATCATGAAGGACTCCTTACGGAGAGTGACGAGTACTGCCGTCTACCATGGTCAGGTCTCACTCTCTCAGGCTTACGGTGCCGGAATGGACGTGTACCCGCCCCTGGTTGCTCGTCTCGATGATGAGGCCGCCGACTTCATCCAGACCGACGGCAGTGCCGGTGAGGGTGCGAGACCCGTCCGTGATGGCCACGCGGCGGGTGATCAGGACTGAGCGTTCGACGAGGGCGGGCATGAAGGGCGTGAGTCCGGCCTGGAGAAACTGAGCGTAGAGCGGCTCAAACCGTTCGAGCAGGCGCTGGAGTACGCGCTGGCGCGGGATGACCCGCCCGGTCTCGATCCGGAGAGACGTCGCCACGGCGCGAAGCGGAGGGGGAAACCCCTCGACATCGTGGTTGACGTTGATCCCGATCCCTAAGATGATGGGAGGCTCCACCCCGGCCAGGGTCTTCGTCTCGGCCAGCAGGCCGGCGACTTTCCGGCCGCCGATGACGACGTCATTCGGCCACTTCAGACCCGCCGGGACGCCCGCGACGTCTTCGATGGCGGCCGCGACCGCGCAGGCAGCGCACAGGGTGAGGGCCGGCAGGAACGCTGTCGACGCCGGAGGCCGGAGGATGAGCGACGCCCAGAGTCCCACGCCGGGTGCGGAATCCCATGCCCGGCCGAGCCGCCCACGGCCAGCCGTCTGTTCGTCCGCTAAGATGACCGTCCCCTCAACCGCCCCCTGTCTCGCCAGGTCGAGCGCCCAGTCGTTCGTCGACGTGAGACGGTCAGCATACTCGACCGTGCGACCGAACGACGAGGTCTGAAGCTCCCGTCGGAGCCGTGGGATGTCGAAAGGGTCGGACATACAGTGACGAGTGAAGAGTGAGAAAATCCAAAATCCAAAATCTAAAATCCAAAATCAAATACCCACCTCACCCCGTCATCTCCAGACTGATGTCCAGGGCGGGGGCGGAATGGGTGAGCGCCCCGATGGAGATCAAGTCGACCCCGGTCTCCGCGACCGCGCGGACGCGGTCGAGGGTGAGCGCTCCGGAGGCTTCCAGCTCGATCGGGCGGCCGGGCGCGGTCATCCGGCGGACGAGGGCGACGGCCGCGCGCATGGCGTCGAGCGACATGTTATCGAGCATGATGCGATCGACCATCAGCCGGGCCGCCTCTTCCACCTGGGTCAGCGTTTCCGTTTCGACTTCGATCTTGAGCATGCTGCTCTGGGCGTGCATCCGTTCGCGGCATCGTTCGACCGCCGGGGTGATCCCGCCCGCGGCCGCGATATGGTTATCCTTGATGAGGACCATGTCAAACAGTCCGAGCCGGTGGTTCATCCCGCCGCCCATCCGGACCGCATACTTTTCGAGCTGTCGCAGTCCCGGTATAGTCTTCCGGGTATCGGTAATCTGCGCCGGGGTGCCGGCCACCGCCGACACGTACCGGGCGGTCAGGGTAGCGATCCCGGAGAGATGCTGGAGGAAGTTGAGGGCGGTGCGTTCCCCCGTTAATATCCCGCCCACCGGGCCAGAGATGTCCGCGAACCGCTGCCCTGGCTCGACGCGGTCGCCATCCTGGATCGACACCCGGAGTTGGAGCCGGGGGTCGATGCGTTGGAAGACCAGACGGACGACCTCAAGCCCGGCGATGACTCCCGGCCGCTTCGCCATCAACCGGCCGGTCGCGCGGACATCGGCGGGTACGGTCCACGTGGTCGTGACGTCCCCGGCGCCGAGATCTTCGGCCAGGGCGCGGTCGATCAGGGAGAGGAGGTCTGGGGCGTCGAATAGCCCTTTCTCGTCACTCGTCACTCGTCACTCGTCACTTGATATACATCGGGTTCGAGTACAGCCAGGGACGGCCGTCGAGCCGTGCTTCCACACGGTAGACCCCGGGCGTGGTCACGGAGACGGCGCGGGTCTGGCCGGTGGCCTGGTCATAGAGCGCGCCGTCGCGAACGACCCGGATTTCCGCTGCGGTCGGCAGGACGACCTGAAGGTCGACAGGCGGGACGAACCGGAGGTCGTCCCCCATCATCCGCTCCTCGCCGTCGGCGTTGCGACCGCAGAAGGCGAACCCCTTCCCGTGATGCAGCGGTTCATAGCTGAGGTAACAATGCCCTGCGCGGAGCGCGCTGTAGAGCGACGCGAGGGCCGTCTTCGGGTCTCCCGTCAACGAGGTATCGGTGATGATGTACGTCAGTAACGTCTCGAAGAGCTGACGGTACGGGAACACCACCAGAAGTCCGGCCGGGAGCTTCTTGGCATGGACATCCAGTCCGCCGATCGCGGTCACTTTGCGCTGTTGCGTGAGCTGATCCCATGCAGCCACCGTTTCGGGGAATGGCCCCTGGATCCACGCATCCGGGTTGGCATGGCGGAAGAGCAAGTTGTAGTACCGGACATCTCTGATCCAGTCGAACATGTACGACCAGAGCTCGATGCCCGTGAACGGCGCGTCCCAGGCCCGCCAGAAGTACGATTTCTGGCGGAAGAGCACCCGATACCGCCCGTGAGGATGGACGACGATGCTCACCCCTCTCTGGGCGTCGATGTCCTCGACGATCCGGCGCGTCGACTGCCGGCCGTTGACGCGTCGAGGCAGGCCGAGCGACAGGCAGTGCTCACGAGAATACGACACCTCCTCGCCGACAGCAACGAGCAGACTGTCATGCCAGCCTTCATAGCCCTTTTCCCGTGCGCGCAAGGTATTATGATCAGTCATCACCAAATAATCGAGTCCTGCTTCCCGCCCTGCTGTAATGATCTCCTCTAAGGTGCCCTCTCCGTCCGAGTAAATCGAGTGGATGTGAATGGCACCCCGGTACCAGTACGATGTCTCGATACTCCACCTCCGGTGATGATATCTATAAGGAACAGCCTTCTGTAGTCGCCCTCGTACAGGGCAACCACAGAGAGTTGTCCCTACGCGCTATCGCCTGTGCTCCGGAAGAAGTCGACCGTCTGTTCGAGGCCGCGTCCCAGCTCGACGGACGGCACCCAGCCGAGTGCCTGCCGTGCCCGTGTAGCATCCAGCACGCTCCGGCGTTGCTCGCCTGCCTTCTCGGGCCCGTGCGTCGCCTGAACCCCTCCGCCGATGATATCTCCCAGACGCTCGAACAGGACGTTGACGCTCGTCTCAACCCCCGTGCCGATGTTGAACGTCCCGACGACATCCAGTGACATCGCCCGGCGGTTCGCCTCGACGACATCCCCGACGTAGACGTAATCGCGCGTCTGTTCCCCGTCGCCGTTGATCGTCACCGGCTCCCCGGCCAGCAGTTTCCGGGTGAAGATGGCCACGACGCCCGCCTCCCCGTGCGCGTTCTGACGAGGCCCGTAGACGTTCGCGTACCGGAGCGCCACGTACGCCAGGCCATGCACCGCGTAGTAACAGTGCAGGTAATGCTCGACGGAGAGCTTCGCCGCCCCGTACGGGGAGATGGGCATGGGCATGTCCTGTTCGGATGCCGGGATGTACCCCTCCCCGTAGACCGCGCCGCCGGTCGAGGCGAAGATCACCTTGCGGACCCCGTGACGGGCGCAGAGGTCGAGGAGACGGAGCGACCCCAGGATGTTCACGTCGGCGTCGAACAGGGGATCGCGGACGGAGACGCGGACGTCGAGTTGGGCGGCGTGGTGGCTGACGATGTCCGGGCGCTCGCGCTCGAAGACACCGTCCAACTGAGGGTCCCGGATGTCCATCTCATACCAGCGAGCGTCGCCAAACAGGTTGACCCGGCGTCCCGTCGAGAGGTTATCGACGACGACCGCCTCGTGCCCGTCCCGGAGCACTCGCTCGACGACGTTGGAGCCGATGAACCCCGCGCCGCCAGTGACGAGGATTCTCAAGGGAGGACTCCTTTTGTCGGGATTAGGGGTTCGGGAAAGACCATACAGACGAGAATGGAGCCATTCCTTAGTGCTGTTATGTTCTTCCTTCTTTTCTTCCGAACCCCGAACCCCCAATCCCGAACCCCGGGTTTTTTCACTCCAGCCTCGACGGGTCGTTCCAGTGGAAGCGCGTCACTCCGGCCTGCGTCCCGAACCAGATGTAGTCCCCGTCGAGGAGAATCGCCTGGACCGTCTCATCGAGCAGTCCGTCCTTCGTCGTGTACACCGTCCACGTCTCCCGTCGCTTGTCGAATTTCACCGCCCCGCCCCGGCTGCCCAGCCAGACCGCCCGGTCGGACACACTCAGGCGAAGCCGTCCGCTTCCGGTCCCGACCGGGAGCAGCCATTGGTTCCAGGTGCCGTCGGCGCGATTGAACCGCGCTAAGGTTGACGGCGTCCCGAACCAGATGAAGAGGCTGTCCATCGCCACCCCGAAGACCGCGCCGTTGAGCTGACCGGAGTTCGGGTCCTCGATCTTCTTCCAGACGCCGTCGGCCGTCCTCCGGTACACCCCGCGGTCCGTCCCCACCCACACCGCCTGGTCGGCGTCCACCGCCAGGTCGTACACCCGCAGGTCCCGGAGCGCCGGCTGCGGGACGGGCAGGATCGTCCGGGTGCGCCGGTTCATCCGGTTGATCCCGGCCGCCGTGCCGACCCAGAGGGTGGTATCACTCAACGCTAAGGCGGTGACATTCCTGGACGTGAGGGGCCGGGTCGGCAGCGTCGTCCAGTCGTTCGCATCTTTGTCGTACCAGACGAGGCCGTCGGCGGTGCCGAACCAGATGGCGGCAGTGTCGGACACGATGGCCGAAATCGTCCCGCTTCGCAGTCCGTCGGTCGAGCGCGGCTCGAAGTACGTCCATTCGCCCGTCCGGCGGTTCAACCGGGTGATCCCTCCGTCGTCCTGCACGTCCGCCGTGCTGCCGAACCAGAGGTCGTCCCCGTCACGCGAGAGGGCGGTGACGTTCTGGCTGACCAGCCCGGTCCGGAGGAACGTGAGCCGCAGCGACCGCAGCGAGGCTTTGCCGACGTTCAGCCCCCAGGTGCCGATCCACAGGTTGGCGAACGTGTCCTCGAAGAACGAGGTCAACCGGTACGTCCGGAAAAAACGGTCCTGGATGAACTCGGGCGGCGTGAAGATGTACTCAAAGTCCGTGATGAACGTGGGGTATCGGTAGCCCGCCTGGCCTTGCGCCCCGTACCACCGGACGGGAGACGACCCGCCGCCGAACCGGGAGGTGAGGCCGCCGATCTGCCACATCTCGGAGCGCCGGTCGAACTGCGCGGTGCCGTTCTGCGTGGCGAACAGGATCAGACCATCCTCCGAGACGCCGATGGAATGGACGTCATCCAGGAACAGCCCGCCGCCCGACGTGTACGTCGTCCACGTCTCTGTCGTCGAGTTGTACCGGCTGACCCCGGCCCGGGTGGCGCACCAGAGTTCGTTGAAGAGCGGGTCGACCGCCACCACACGCACCCGGTTGTCGGGCAGCCCGTCGCTCGTCGTGAACGGTTCCGCCCAGGTGTTCGTGAACAGGTTATACCGGCTGATGCCCCCGGTCGTGGCGAAATACGCGTACCGCTGGTCGGCGGCGATGGCGTTCACGTACCGGAAATTGCTGTAGCTGACCCAGTCCCCCGGCCGGTAGACCGTCTTCGCCTGCGCCGGCGGGATGAACCCCCCACTCAGGATGACGATGAGGAGGAGACGACGGCTCATCCGCGCTCCACGTCGACCATCGCCCTGGGCAGCCAGTCGATCAGGTCGCCGGCGATCAGGCACGGCCGGCCCAGGGCGGCGGCGGCCAGGTCACCCGCCCGTCCCTGCAGATAAACGCCCAGCATCGCGGCGTCGAACGGACGGAGTCCCTGTGCCATCAGCCCGACGATCGCCCCCGTCAGCACATCCCCCGACCCGGCCGTCGCCATCCCCGGGTTGCCCGTCGGGTTGATCGACACCCGTCCCGTCGGGTCGGCCACGACCGTCCCCGCGCCCTTGAGGACGACCGTCACGCCGAGCGTCCGGGCGGTCTGGCGGGCGATGCCGGCCCGATCCGCCTGAATCTCCCCGGCAGGACGGCCGATCAGGCGGGACAGCTCTCCGGCATGGGGGGTGATGACCGCGTCCGACGCACGGGACGCCAGCAACTCAGACCGTCCGGTGAACGCGTTCAGTCCGTCCGCGTCGATCACCATCGGCCGGGGCGACCGGGCGACGACCCGACGGACGAGTTCCGACGTCTCCTCGTGCCGGGACAGGCCGGGACCGATGGCCAGGACATTACCCCAGGCGAGCAATTCGTCGATCCCGTGTTGCGCGTCGAGACTCAACGTCCGCGCCGGCGTCTCCGGGAGCGGCCGGGTCATCACTTCTGTCAGCTTTGCCGCCATCACGTCCGCCAGACTCTCCGGCGTGCCTAACATCGCCATGCCCGCCCCGATGCGCAGCGCCGCCTGGCAGGCCATTCCCGCCGCGCCGGTGAGGCCGACCGACCCGGCGACGACGACCACTCGCCCGCGGTCGCCCTTGTGCGCGTTCGGCGCAGGCCGGGGGAGGAGCCAAGCCATCTCGTCCGGCGTCGGAAGGGACAACCACAGGCTCTCGGCAGCGACAGCCTCGGCCGGGAGTCCGATGTCGGCGACTTCGACCTCGCCCGCCCACGCTTTGCCGGGGTAGACCGCCACATCCAGTTTCATCAGGCCGATCGTGACCGTCCGGTCCGCCCGGACGCACGGCCAGCGGTCACGGCTGACCGCGTCCGGCGTCGGCACGTCAGCGGTCAGGCCGGACGGGACATCAACGGAGAGGACCGGGGCGTTCGAGCGGTTGATGACCGCGATCCCCGCCGCGGCCAGACCGTGCGCCGGGCCTTTCAGCCCGGTGCCTAAGATCGCGTCGATGATCAAATCCGCGTGCAACCGCTCCCCGAGTTGCCCCGGTTCCGTGATTTCGACGATGGGCACGGCCGCTGCGTCCGCCCGGTCGAGTTGTGCGCGGGCATCCCCGGTGACCGCCGGCCGGTCGCTCAGCAGCAGGCAGTGTACGCGGGCCCCGTCCATCGCTAACAGACGCCCGGCCACGAACCCGTCCCCACCGTTGTTCCCCTTCCCGCAGACGATCTCGACCCGCCGGCCGTCCGTTCCCCCTAACATCCGCGCCGCTGCCCGCGCGACCACCCGTCCGGCCCGTTCCATCAGGGTCAGACCCGGAATCCCGTACTGGTCGATCGCGCGCTGGTCGATCGCGCGCATCTGGTCAGCGGTGCAAATGAACATAGGAAAGCAGTGACGAGTGACAAGTGACGAGTGACAAGGGTATTACCCCCCCTCCGTGTCCCCCCGCATGCGGGGGGACGATAGGGGGGTATCATTCCCGCGAAAGGGGAATCCACCCGAGAGTCGTTTCTGCTTCATAAACCACACCAGACTGGCGAGAAGCACCACTCCGCTGACCAGCGCCGTCGGCCAGGAGACGTCCTCTAACGCGCCCATCCAGCGGAACTGTTCAGACTGCTTCGCGTTGAGGATCACCAGCGACAGTCCGTTGTTCATCCCGTGGACGATGATGCCGGGGTAGACGCTCCCGGACGTGTACGCGAGCAGCCCGCAGACGACGCCCGCTAACAGGATGGAGACGAACCACCAGGGGTTGATATGGACAAGCCCGAACGTCAGGCTCGCCAGGACGATCGCCCAGAACGGCCCGTGCCGCCACTCCAGGGTGGATTGGAGAAACCCCCGGAAGAACAGTTCCTCGCAGACCGCCGCTCCGATGACAAGGCCGGAGACGATCCACACCAGATCGCCGGGACCCTGAATATTGAGCATCGCTTCCATCGCCTGTTTCAACGACTCCGGCATCGGGAAACGAGATTCCAACGCGGTATCGACCGCGTTCGCCACCATCGGCAGCGAGAGACCGACGACCACACTGAACGACACCGTCCGCCCGCCGATCGGATGCAGGCGGAAGAGGGCGCGGGAAGAGAAGCCGGTGACGCGGGTGAACACGACGGCGGGGACGAGGATGGCCACTTCCGAGAGGACGAGGGTGACTTTCCCTAAGGCATCGAGCGCGAGCAGACCGGCGCCCATCACCGCTAAGATCGTGAAGACGGTGATACCCCACACCTGTCTCGCTGCCGGGTACCGGGGCGCGGCCTGGGGTTCGGAAATCTCGGACTCAGTCCTGTCCAGTTGCGGTTCCTGCATCATCGGATGTTCCAGTCTGATGCGCGACGAGCGTGACGGCGGCGACGGCGTAGTCCGCCGTGTGGGACAACGAGACCAGCACCGTCCGCCGTCCGACGAGCTCCTGTGCCCGGCCGGTCACCCGGACGAACGGCGGGCCGTCGGTGTTCCGCCCGATCTCGATGTCCGTCCACTTGATGCCCGTGCTCCATCCAGTGCCCAACGATTTCATGACCGCTTCCTTCGCGGCGAACCGTGCGGCTAAGGAGGGGTAAGGGTCCTTGCGCTGACGGCAATAATCGACCTCAGCCGGGGTGAAGATCCGGTTCAGGAACCGGTCGCCCCACCGGTCGACCGCCTGGCGCACGCGCGCGATCTCGATCAGGTCGATCCCGACGCCGTCGATCATGCCTCCCTCTCCATGCCGGTCAGCCACTCGCGGACCGCGGCGAACGCGTCCTCTCTGGATTGAATATGGCCGAGCGCCTCGCGCTCCTCGAGACGCGACAGGAGCGTCCCGACCCGCGGACCGGGAGACAGGTGGAAGGTAGCCATCAAGTCGTCCCCGGTCACCAGACGCGGACTCGCCCGGAGCATCCGGCGCCGGGCATCGAGCCGGAGCAGCCGATCCAGCAGCGAACGGCAGAACGCCTGATCGATGTCCATGATGCGGCTCTGCGCGAACGCAAGCAGCGCCACTCCTATCGTCTCCTCCCCGGCTTCGCGGGTAATCGCGTACAACGCTTCATCCCGGCCGGCTGTCTGGTGCCGGAGGCAGAGCACCGTGGCGGGAAGCCGGACGAGCCGCACTAACCCCTGCCGTTCATGCGTGCTCAGCCGCAGTCGCTCGGTGGCGATGCGCTCCGTCCAGGCATCCGTTCGTGACTGATCCGGGTCGTCACCGATGAGCAGAGCGGCCAGCCGGACCAACCAGCTTCGCCGGCGATCGTCCGTGATCGGACGGTCGAGATATTGAGGGAGCGCCTCTCGGAGCGCCTCGACCGGGATCCGGTCGGGTGCCGCAAGGAACGCATCGATCTGCTGAAAGAGATGGAAGGAAGGGCGCGTAGATGTCCTGGTCTCCACCAGCTCAGGAAGAGCGGCCTGAAGGACGCCCGCTGTGTACATCCGCTCCACCCAGGACGTCGTGTGAGGCTCCATCAGCAGCAGCGCCAGTTCGTCCCGGATGCGCTCGACAGAGACGGTCGGGAGCAGCGCCGCGTGCTGACGGAGCCACTGGTTCGTGGTCGGGTCAATGTCGAGTCTGAGCTGAGCTGCAAACCGGAACGCCCGGAGCACCCGGAGCGGGTCCTGGACGAACGCCTGTTCCGAGACGGCCATGAGCCGCTGTCGCTGCAGGTCACGCATGCCGTGGAATGGGTCGATGAGCGTCATCGTCCCGTCGAGCACGTCGATCAGCCGGCAGGCGACCGCGTTGATCGTAAAATCCCGTTGCGCCAGGTCCTCTTCGATCGTCGCGCCCTTCATCGGAGCGAAGTCGAACGTCAGCGTCCGCCGGACGACGACCCGCCCGACCCCTTCGTCCGGGTCGAGCAGGACGAATGCCCCGCGGACTGCGCGGGCGAACGCCCGGGCTGCCAGGAGCGCGTCGCCGGTCACGACCAGGTCGACATCGGACACGGGCTGGCCGAGCAGCGCGTCCCGGATGCAGCCGCCGACGAGAAACACACCATCCGGGGCCGGCTCACAGAGACCTCGCAGCGCCGGGATGAAGCGCGAATTGGAGTGGAGGAGCGTGGTTATAGAGATCATGACTCTCTCACGAATCGGTTCTCTCTTGTCATTCCCGCGCAAGCCTGTCCTCGCGCAAACGGGGACGGAAATCCACATCGAGCCGTGATTCAACGTACGGACGGGGTGACAGACTGTCAAGCGAAATCCATGTTGACAGTAGGGCGAACATGTGGTTAATTACAGCAGTTTTAGAGATGAATCTGCGTTGTGCTTGATGGGAGGGACGTATGGTCACGATCGTCGATTACGGGATGGGCAACCTGCGGAGTGTGCAGAAGGCGTTCGAGCGGGTCGGCGTCGAGGCGGAGGTTCAGCGTGACCCGAAGGCGGTGACGCGGGCGTCGAAGCTCGTCTTGCCGGGGGTGGGGGCGTTCGGGATGGCGATGGCCCATATCGATGAATTGCAGTTGCGCGAACCACTGCTCGAGGCCGTCCATGCGGGGACGCCGCTCTTAGGCATCTGTCTGGGACTGCAGCTTCTGTTCGAGTCGAGCGAGGAGCTGGGACGTTTTGAAGGACTTGGCCTGCTGACTGGGGCGGTGAAGCGGTTCCCTGAGAACGGTCTGCGAGTCCCGCACATCGGCTGGAACGAGGTGCACCGGGTGTTCGATCATCCCATCCTCGACGGCGTGCCGGACCGGGAGTTTTTCTACTTCGACCATTCGTACTATGTCGTGCCGTCGGATGATGGAGTGACCGCCGGACTTACCGACTACGGCATCGACTTCCCGGCGGTGGTTGCCAGGGAGAAGGTGTGGGGGATTCAGTTCCACCCGGAGAAGTCGCAGACGTTCGGCCTGCAGATCCTGCGGAATTTTGGAGCACTCCGGTGTTGATCCTTCCGGCGATCGACCTGCGGGGCGGACGGTGTGTCCGGCTGGTGCAGGGTCGGAAAGAGCAGGAAACTGTTTACGACGATGATCCCGTGCACGCAGCCTGTCGCTGGGCAGACCAGGGCGCGTCGTTTCTTCACGTCGTGGATCTGGATGGGGCATTTACTGGCGGATCGCAGAACTTAGACGTCGTGGAGCGGATTCTCCGCACGGTTCCTGTTCCAATCCAGTTAGGCGGAGGCATCCGTTCGTTAGATGCGATCGAGCGGGTCTTGGCATCAGGGGTCGCACGGGTCATCATCGGAACAGCAGCCGTGACCGACCCCGGCCTGGTCGCTGCGGCGATCGACCGCTGGGGGGCCGGCCGCGTCGTCGTGGGCATCGACGCGCGGGACGGGCAGGTCGCCGTCCGCGGGTGGGAGGAGGGAGCGCCGCTCTCCGCGATCGAGGCGGCGCGCCGGGTCAAGAGGATGGGTGTCGAGCGGGTCGTCTACACCGACATCGTCCGTGACGGGATGCTGACCGGGCCGAACGTCGAAGCGACCCGGCGATTGGCGGTCGAGAGTGGCCTCCGGGTCATCGCGTCCGGCGGCGTGTCGTCGATGGACGACCTGAGCCGTTTAGCCGCGTTGGGCGACGACGGCATCGAGGGTGTCATCATCGGAAAAGCCCTGTACGAGGGCACGATCGATTTGAAAGAGGCGATTGAACGGTTCGGGGAGAAGCAGGGGTCAGGGGTCAGGGGTCAGGGGTCAGGA
>JACQVL010000259.1 GCA_016209865.1 Candidatus Latescibacterota bacterium
CATCGCCGGAGAGATGACCAGATCCACTCGTGGCGGGGATGCATCGGAGAGTCCAGCACTGGATTCCCACTTGCGTAGGAATGGCAACACAAAGGAGATCTCTATGTCTCGTCCTCTTCGATCCCTGAGTCTTCTCGCGCTGTTCGTCGTGGGCCTGTCCGTCCCTGATGCCTGGGCGCAGCGGCCCGGCGGGCCGGGCGGTCCTGGCGGGTTCGGCGGCCCCGGCCGTCAGGGCGTTGCGATAAACCCGGCCCGGATGATGGCGCTCCGCGCCTTCGATATCGAGACGATCTGGACTGATCTGTCGTTCCGGATAACCCTGAGCGATGTCCAACTGGCCAGCCTCCGGTCGACCCTCCAGCCGATGTGGAAGAACCGGGAACAACTGATGGCGGATGCCCAGAAGACGAACGACTGGGAATGGCTCCAGGACCAGCTCAAACCGATGAAGGCGAAGTTTGAGGAGAAACTGAAGACGGTGCTGACCGAGGATCAGCAGAAAGAGTATACACGCCTGGAACAGGAGCGACAGAAGCGGTTTGAGGAGCAGCGGGGTCGCTTCTTCCAGGGTCCACCGGGGAACTGAGTGAGACAGTGGTCAGTGGCCAGTGGTCAGTAAGACGTCAAGTCGATCACATGCTACATGATGTCATTCCCGCGAAAGCGGGAATCCATCTTGTTTGAACTGACACTGATCACTAACTTTTCATAGAAGGAGTCGCACATGACGTGGAAGAAATGGGTCGGGTTACTCGTCGTCATCGTGGGTGTGGTCGGCGCAGCCTGGATGTTCCTGTACGCCGATAGCGGGAAGCAGGATCAAAAATACCGCACCGCGAAAGTCGAGCGAGGGGATATCACGATGGCGGTGACCGCCACCGGAACCCTGAGCGCGATCACGACCGTGCAGGTCGGCAGCCAGGTCTCCGGGACGATTGCGAAGCTCTACACGGATTTTAACGGCTACGTGCAAGAAGGCCAGGTGATCGCCCAGATCGACCCGACGTTCCTCCAGGCACAGGTCACCGAAGCGGAGGCGAACCTGGAGCGGGCGCAGGCGACGGTCAACGAGGCGAAACAGAATTATGATCGGGTCATTTCCCTGGCGCAGCAACAGTTCGTCGCCCAGGCTGAGGTCGATCAGCGACGGGCCGCGTACGAGACCGCTTTGGCGAGCCGCAAGCAGGCGGAGGCGGCGCTGGAGCGGGCGCAGGTCAATTTCCGGTATGCGACGATTCGGGCGCCCATCAGCGGGGTCGTCATCAACCGGAACGTCGACGTCGGGCAGACGGTGGCCGCCAGCTTCCAGACGCCGAACCTGTTCATGATCGCCAACGATCTGGCGAGGATGCAGCTGCAGACGAGCATCGATGAAGCGGACATCGGGAAGATCCAGGAAAGGCAGCAGGTGACGTTTACGGTCGATGCCTACCCCGACCAGCAATTCGGCGGCCAGGTGTCGCAGATCCGACTCGCCCCGGTCACGGTGCAGAATGTCGTGACGTACACGGTGATCGTGGACGTGCCCAACCCGGATATGAAGCTGAAACCGGGGATGACCGCCAACGTCACCATCCTGGTCGCCCAGCGGGAGAACGTCCTCAAAGTCCCGACGATCGCCCTCCGGTTCCGCCCGCAGGGTGAGGGACGGTCGGGCATGGGCGGAGCGATGGGGATGAGCGGCCAGGCATCGGAAGAGCCGAAGGGCCTCGTCGCTCGCGTGAAGGGATGGTTCAGCAAGGCGGGGAAGGACAGCTCTGAAGCCACGGCGAGGGGCGGCCAGATGGCAGCTCAGACGGGGGCGAAAGCCGGCGCTGACTCGACAGCCCGGATGGCCGGTCTGGGAAAGGCCGGACCGGAGGCTGGGATGGGGATGCCGGGACAGCCTTCGCGCACGGGTGAGGGAAGCATGGCGGCCGGCCGGCCGGCGTTCCAGGGGGAAGGCCGGGCGGGACAATGGACGCCCGACCCGGCGATGCTCGCCCGGATGCGTGAACGGATGGGGGGCCAGGAGGTGCCAGACAGCGTGTTGATCGCCCAGATGCGCGCGCGGTTCGCCGGTCGCGGCGGTCAGGCGGGCGGCCAGCGCGGCGGGTCCGGACAGGCCGGACAGTTCGCCCAGGGGGGCCGTGGTGGGTTCGGGGGACAGTCCGGGATGGCGGGGATGGCGGGCATGTCAGGACGGCGCGGCGCGCGTCCCTCCTTCCTCTGGACGGTCGGGCCTGACGGGAAGCTCAAGCCGATCCCGATGAGGACGGGCATCTCGGACGGAACATTCACGGAAGTCATCGCCGATTCCCTGGTCGAGGGACAGGAGATCGTCGTTGCGCTGACGACGTCATCAACCCAGGCTCAAGGCGGCCAGCGTCCGGGCGGGATGATGATGTTCGGCGGGCCCGGGCCCGCGCGGCGGTAGACGGCGTGAGGGGGAGTAAGACACGATGACGAACGTGATTGCTGTCCGTAATCTGACGAAAGTGTACCACATGGGCGATTTCGAGATCCACGCCCTGCGCGGGATTACTCTCGACGTCGAGCCGGGGGAGTTTGCGGCCATCATGGGCGCCTCCGGCTCCGGGAAATCGACCTTCATGAACATCGTCGGGTGTCTCGACCGGCCGACCAGCGGGCAGTACCTGCTGGACGGCATCGACGTGTCTCAGTTAAGCCGGGATGACCTCGCCCGGGTGCGGAATCAGAAGGTGGGATTCGTCTTCCAGGGGTTTAATCTCCTCTCCAGGACGACCGCCTTAGAGAACGTGGAATTGCCCTTGATGTACAACCACACCCCGATGAAAGAGATGAAGAAACAAGCGATGAGGGCGTTAAAGATCGTCGGCCTGGAAGACCGTGAGCACCATCGCCCGAGCCAGCTCTCAGGCGGCCAGCAGCAGCGGGTCGCCATCGCACGCGCGCTCGTCAACAACCCGGCGTTGATCTTAGCGGACGAGCCGACCGGAAACCTGGACAGCCGGACGAGCATCGACGTGATGACCGTCTTCCAGCGGCTCAACCGTGAAGGGAAAACGATCATCCTCATCACCCACGAGCCGGACATCGCAAAGTACGCGAAACGGGTTGTGGTCTTCAAGGACGGACGTGTCCTGCGCGATACCCCGGTCGATACGCCGCGCGACGCGGAAGAGGAGTTGCGAGCATTACCGGTGGAGAATGAGTAGCGGGCGAACGTGATTGTCAGAGGAGAGAGACGATGAGTATTCTGCGGATTCTCAAGGTTGCGATGAGCGCGCTCGGCCGGAATAAGATGCGCTCCGGGCTGACGATGCTCGGGATCATCATCGGGGTGGCGGCGGTGATCGCCATGGTCGCCATCGGGCAGGGGGCCAATTCTTCCGTGCAGGCTCAGATCGCCTCGTTAGGGACGAATGTGCTGATGCTCTTTCCGGGGTCCTCAAACCAGAGCGGGGTGCGCATGGGGATGGGCACCGCCTCGTCGATCACCGCCGACGATGTCGACGCGATCTCCAAGAACTGCCCGGCAGTGGCTGGCGTGTCCCCCAGCCTCAGGAGTCCAGCGCAAGTGGTCGCCGGGAACCAGAACTGGAGCACCACCGCCCAGGGCGTGAGTCCCTCGTACACCGTCATTAAGGACTGGGCCGTGGAGGAAGGGACCTTTTTCACGGATCAGGATATTCGCAGCGCGACGAAAGTTTGTGTCCTGGGGAAGACCGTGGTCGATAACCTGTTCGGCGAAGGCAGCAACCCGGTCGGTGAGACGATCCGGATCAAGAAGCTCCCGTTCAAAGTGATCGGCGTTCTGGCCAAGAAGGGTGGCTCCTCGATGGGGAGCGACCAGGACGACATCATCCTGGCCCCGTACACGACGGTGCAGAACAAGCTGATCGGTCGGAGCAATCGAATGGGCATGGTCATGGTCTCCGCCGTCAGCCGGGAGATGATTCCAGAAGCCCAGGCGCAGATCACCGCATTGCTCCGGGCGCGTCACAAACTCGGCCTGTTCGACGACGACGATTTCGTCATCCGGAATCAGTCGGACATCAGCGATGCCGCAGGGGCAGCCTCGAAGGTCATGACCACCCTCTTAGCGAGCGTCGCCGGGGTGTCGCTCGTCGTCGGGGGCATCGGCATCATGAATATCATGCTCGTGTCTGTCACGGAGCGGATCCGGGAAATCGGCATCCGGATGGCCATCGGCGCGCGTGGGCGCGATATCCTCTTTCAGTTTCTGATCGAAGCGGTCATGGTCAGTATGATCGGGGGCATCATCGGCATTATCTTAGGCGTCGGCGGATCACGGATTATCTCGCAGATGGCCGGATGGCCGACCCTCATCTCCAGCGGATCGATCGCTCTCGCGGTCACGTTCTCCGCGTTGGTCGGCATCTTTTTCGGCTTCTACCCGGCGCGCAAGGCGGCGCAACTCGACCCGATCGACGCGCTGCGGTATGAATAAGCCATGTCCAACGAGGTGGAGGGGAATGCCACAGATGAGCAACGATCGTGGGAAGCGATTTGTCCGGAGAAGCGGGTTGACGAAGGGTTCTTGGCGACGGAGGCTCGGGGCGCTTCTTGTTGGGTCCCTGGCGTCCATAAGCCTGTTCTCGACCGATGGAGCCGGACTGACTCTGGAACAAGCGGTTCAGCTTGCCCTGACACGCAACGAGCGTTCGCGTGCCGCCGAGATGCGCGTCTCTGCGGCAGAGGCGCGGGTTGATAAGGCACGGACGTTGTTCCTCCCGGATTTGATCGCCACCGGGAATTATACGCGGCGTGCCTACCAGACGTTTCGTGTCGTTGAAGGTCAGCGGTTCCCCATTCAACGGTATAACGTGTGGTCCCCCCGAGGGGTGCTGACGTTCAACCTGTACGACCCGAGCGCGGCCCCGCTCTATCGGCAGGTGAGACGAGAGAATCAGGCGACACGCCTGACCGCCGCCAACGATAAACGGCTCCTGGCCTTCGAGGCGGCCAACGCGTTTCTGACCGCCCTGAGCATGGAACAGGTGCTCGAGGCGGCGAGACGACGCCTCGAATTCGCTAAAAGGAGCCTGGCCGACACGCGAGCCCGCTTCGAGGCGCAGTTGGTCAGCTCAAACGACGTGACGAGGGCCGAACTCGAGCTGGCGACCGCTGAGCGCGAACTGACGCGGACCCAAGGCGGCATGGAAACCGCATCCCTGCAACTCGGCTATCTGCTCAACACGAAAGTTGAAGGACCGATCGAGATGCCGGTGTCGCTCCTCCAGGCAGCCGCGACACCCCCGGATCCGGGGACCGGCGTGGTGGCCGAGGCGCTCAAACGACGTCAGGATGTCGCGGCCATCCGGCAGCACACGGACGCGCTGCGAGCGGCAGCCTCGGAGCCGCTGCTCCGCTTTCTTCCGAGCCTCAGGATGACCGGCCAGTATACGATGACGAATGAGTCCGGGCTGAGCGGGAGGAATCGTGATTGGCTCATCGGGCTTGCGCTCACGTGGAACATGTATGACGGGGGCGAACGCTTCGCCGACCGTGCGGAGCGTCAGGCGCTGGCCGACGCGGCAGACCTGGATGCCCAGGCGCTCGAGCGGCGTGTCGACGTGGAACTGAATACGGCGTTGGTCGTGCTCGCCAACGAACAGGCTGCGGTGAAACAGGCAGGCGTCGCGGCCGATGTGGCCCGTACGAACATGGAACAGGCCACCGAACTCTACCGGCAGGGCCTTGCGAGCGCCCTTGAGGTGGCCGACGCGAACGTCCGACTCTTCGAAGCTGAGGTCGCGCTCGTACGCGAGCGGTATGGACTGACCCTGGCCTACCTGGATTGGCGTGCTGCACTCGGTTTGGATCCGTTGGGGAAGGAGTGAAACCCATGAAGTCGTGTGGTATCGGGTTCGTCGTCAGTCTGGTGATGCTCAGCGCGATGTTGGATGGTTGCGGCAAGGACCCTGCGGCCCAATCGCAGGCACAAGGTGGACGGGGGGGCGGCCGGAGAGGGGCGATGCGGTTTCCTGTCGAGGTCGCTCTGGTTGAAGCCCGTCGGGTGGAGTACCGGGTCAGTGCGGTCGGGTCGGTCGAAGCGTTCGAGGTCGTCCAGATGACGGCGCGCGTGTCGGGGGTCGTCGAGCAGGTTCGCTTCGCTGAAGGGGATGTCGTCAAGCCCGGCCAGGTGCTCGTCGAGATCGAGCCGGAGCGGTATCGGCTGACGGTGCAGTCCGCACGCGCGACGTTCGAGAAGGCCGAGGCCGGGAAAGCGGAGGCGGAAGATGGGGTGACCCGGCGCGAGGGCGTGATCACGAAGAGCCCCGGCCTGATCCCGGGCGAGGAACTGGAGACCTGGCGGACCCGCGTCCGCACGGCGACTGCCGAACTCGCCCAGGTGCGAGCGGCGTTGGATTTAGTCGAACTCAACCTCCGCGATGCCTTCGTCCGCGCTCCGGTGGCGGGCATCATCCAGACACGGACTGTTCAGACCGGCCAGTACGTCCAGCCCGGCACGATTCTCGCCACCCTCGTCCGCCGCGACCCCCTCCTGCTGCGTTTCCAGGTTCCTGAGCTGGACGCGACGCGCATCCGGCCTGGGATGCGGGCCCGTTTCTCGGTCCGGGGCAACGACCGCGAATTCTCCGCGCGCATCACCCATGTCGGCGAAATGGCGGACGAGGCATCGCGGATGGTGTCGATCAACGCTGAGATCGATGATTCTTCCAAAAACCTCCTGCGTCCCGGCGCGTTCGCGCAGGTCACGGTCCCCGTCGGAGAGCAGACGAACACCCCCGTCATCCCCCAGATCGCGGTCCGGCCGAGTGAACGGGGTTTTCTCGCCTACGTCGTCGAGAAGGATGTGGCGAAGGAACGAGTCCTGGATGTGGGCATGCGCACCGCGGACGGCCATATTGAAGTCCGCACGGGAATCCGTCCCGGCGAGATGCTGGTCGTGCGAGGCGCGGAAGCCCTCCGGGAGGGCGCGCCCGTCCGCGTCATGAACGGTGAGCGGGGCGCGAAGCCAGGACAGCCCAGGCGTGGCCAGCGTGGCGGGACACCCACGAGCTAACCGCTCCCCCGTCGGTTCATTCACCTCGTCAACGTGTCTGTCTTAGCCTGATGGCCAGGAGGTCATTCCATGAAACTCACCGAGGCGTGCATCAAAAAACCGGTCTTCGCCTGGATGCTGATGGCCGCCACGATCGTCTTCGGCGGGGTCGCCGCATCGCGGATCGGCATCAGTCAATTCCCCGATGTCGATTTTCCCAACATCTCGGTCAACGCCTCGTGGGAGGGCGCCGCCCCAGAAGTCATCGAGAACGATGTGGTGGAAACCCTCGAAGAGGCGCTCGTCCAGGTCGAAGGCGTCCGTTCCATCACCTCCTCCTCCCGGCAGGGCGGCGCATCGATTACCCTGGAATTAGACCTGTCACGCGACGTCGATCTGGCCCTCCAGGATGTCCAGGCCAAAGTCTCTCAGGCTCAGTTCCGGTTGCCGCGCGATATGGACCCGCCCATCATCTCGAAGTCGAACCCCGAAGACCAGCCGATCATGTGGGTCACCCTGTCAGGCCCATTCCCGCGGCAAGTGCTCAGCGACTACGCGCGCTACCAGGTGAGGGAGAAATTACAGACGATCCCCGGAGTCGGAGAGATTCAGGTCGGCGGGTCTCTGGATCGGAACGTGCGCCTCTGGCTCGATGCCACTCGTTTGGACGAAAAAGGCCTCACGGTCACGGACGTGATCGCGGCGCTCCGACGTGAGCACGTCGAACTCCCGGCCGGGCGAATGGAGACCGCGGCAGGCCGTGAGGTGAATATCCGGGTGTTAGGGGAAGCGATCGACCTGGCCACCCTCCGCTCGATCGTCATCCGTGAGGTGGCGGGGAGTCCCGTCTACATTGAGGACGTGGCGCTCGTCGAGGATGGGTTCGAGGACGTCCGCCGGATGGCGCGGGTCAACGGCCAGCCGACCCAGGGGATGGGGATCAAAAAACAGCGAGGCGCCAACGCCGTGGCGGTCGCCCAGGGCGTGCGCCAGGCCTTAGCGGAGATTCAGAAGACCCTGCCGGAGGGGATGGAACTGGGAATCAGGAGCGATTCCACGAAGTTTATCGAGGACTCGGTGCATGAGATCGAGCGCGAGCTGGTCATAGCGGTCATCCTGACGGCGCTCGTCTGCTGGATGTTCCTGGGGTCGATGTCGAGCACCCTCAACGTCATTCTGGCCATCCCGATGTCCCTGCTGGGCACGATCGCGACGATCTATTTTCTGGGCTTCACGCTCAACACCTTCACCCTGCTCGCGCTCGGCCTCGCCGTGGGCATCGTCGTGGACGACGCCATCATGGTGATGGAAAACATCTTCCGTCATGCGGAAGGCGGAAAAGACCGGGTCCGGGCAGCCCGCGAGGGCACTCAGGAGATCACTTTCGCCGCGCTCGCCGCCACCTTAGCCGTGGTGGCAATCTTCATCCCCGTCATCTTCATGAAGGGGGTCATCGGGCGCTTCTTCCTGCAATTCGGGATCACTCTCAGCGTGGCCGTCCTCCTGTCGTACCTGGAAGCGGTGACGCTGGCTCCAGCACGGTGCTCCCAGCTCCTGACGACGTCACGCGAAGGACGCAACCGCGTAGGCCTTCTGGTCGACCGGGCGTTCGGACGCCTCGCTCAGGTCTACGCGAAGACGCTGAGCCGAGGGCTGCGACGACCGGGACTCGTTCTCGCGCTCGGCGCGGTGATTTTTGGTCTGGCCATCGTCATCATCAAGAACATGCCCAGCGAATTCGTCCCCTCCCAGGATCAGAGCCGGCTCCTGGTTCGACTCCAGACGGCGGTGGGGTCGGATTTGCGTGAGACCGACCAGTTATTCCAGCGGGCCGAAAATTGGGTCAACGCGCGACCGGAAGTGGAAGCGGTCTTCTGCGTCGTCGGCGGGTTCGGCGGGTCTGGAGTGAACACGGGGATCATGTTCCTGACCCTCGTCCCTCCCGATCAGCGCCCCCTCAGCCATCTTGAATTCGCTGCGGAGATGCGCCGGGCGTTAAACTCGATCCCCGGTCTTCGCGCAGTCGTGCAGGACCCATCACAATCAGGGTTTACGGCTCAGCGCGGCTACCCGGTGGAGTTCTCCGTTCGGGGATCGGACTGGAGTCAGCTCATCGACGTGAGCCAAGACCTCACCCGGAAACTGACCGACAGTGGAGTGGTGGTCGATGTCGACACCGATTACCGAGTCGGGATGCCTGAATTACGCATCATCCCGGATCGGGCACGCGCGGCGGACCTCGGGATTCCGATCGAGGATGTGGCGACGACCCTGAACTCGCTCGTCGGCGGGGTCCGCGCTGGGAAATACAGCGCGGGGGGCCGACGGGTCGACGTCCGGCTTCGTCTCTTAGCGTCGCAGCGGACTCGTCCGGAAGACCTCGCTCTCCTCCGGGTGCGGAGTCGGTCGGGGAAACTCGTCCCTCTATCCTCGTTGGTGACCTATGAGGAGCGCCCGGCGATGCAATCGATCACACGACGCGACCGGGAGCGGGCGATCAGCGTGTTCGCCAACGTCGCGCCCGGACACTCGCAGAATGAGGCGCTCGGCCTGGTCGAACAGTTCTCGAAAAACCTCCCGATAGGCACGCGTGCGGTGCTGGGCGGGGCGAGTGTCGCGTTCCGCGAATCGATGAGCAGTCTCCTGTTCGCGCTCATCCTCGGCATCATCGTGGCCTACATGGTCCTGGCCTCGCAATTCAACTCGTTCCTGCATCCGATCACCGTCCTGACCATCCTGCCGTTGTCCATCGCGGGCGCGTCGGGCGCACTCTGGCTGATGGGAAAGAGCTTGAGCATCTTCAGCATGATCGGATTCTTGCTCCTGATGGGGATCGTCAAGAAGAACTCGATCATCCTGGTTGACTACGCCAACCAGGTCCGAGAAAAAGGCCTCAACGCGCATGATGCCATGCTCCAGGCCGGACCGATTCGGCTCAGACCGATCCTGATGACCTCGGCCGCGACGTTCATGGCGGCGTTGCCGATCGCGCTTGGCCTCGGTCAAGGGGCCGAGATTCGGACGCCGATGGCGATCGGGGTGATCGGAGGTCTGATCGTGTCGACTGCCCTGAGCTTACTGGTCGTGCCCGCGTTCTATGTCGTCTCGGATAACACGCTGAGTCGCGTGCGGGCGTGGATCACGCATCGACGCCGTGCGGTCACGGTGCCGGAACCGGAGACACCGCCAGCCGCTCCCGGCGCGTAGGGGTCACATATTGAACAGGTAGGCCATCTTCGCCACGATCGTCCGATCCCGGAGCCGGAGGGGCGTCCGGTCGTACGGCCCAAAGGTCGTCGTCGTGGACAGCGCGTCATCGCTGAGCTGATTGAACGCGATGAAGAAGGAGTGGCCAAACGGCGACCGGTAGGCGATCAGGAAATTGCTCGTCACCGTGTTCAGGTGAAAATCGTCCCCTGGCCGTCGTTTGTTCGCGTTGAGCTGGACGAGTGAAGTGACGAAGAGGTTTGGCGTGAACGAATAGCTAAACCGGGTTCGCGGGATGAGGGAGTGGTTGTAGTCGTACTCCGTGCTCGCCAGCCCGACTCGATCCGGTCGCTTGAGCCGGGTTTCCGTCAGACCCAACGAGAGCACGAGACGATCGACCGGTCGATACTGCGCCTCTCCGGACACGGACATTAGCCGTCCGCCGTAGAACTCCCCGATCGTCGAGAAGACATCCCATGCGAGGCGGCGCGAGGTGTTGGTGAACACCGAGAACGTCGCCTGATCGTACGTGTATTCACCCGGCTGGAAGTGCACCCCGGCAACTTCTGTTGTCTCCGTCAGCGTGTCAAAACTCCGTCGCCCGCCGAGTGAGATGAAGTCGCCCCCTTCGAGCTCGAAGGAGAGGAAGGGGTTGATCTCCCAGGTTGTCGGGTCGAAGAAGCGCTGGTCATGGCTGGCGAGATACTCGCCTCGCACGGACGGCCGGAGCCGTCGAACCCCGTACTTCCGGATGAGCGGGTTGAGGGACACGAACCCGCCCACGCGCCGGACGTCTGTCCGGGTCACGAAGCCCGACTGCGCGATAAAATTCTGTCCGATATCTAAGTAGGAAATGTTATAACTCATCCATCGATTCTGCCAGTTTTGCGCCACCCGCCAGACCCAATCCGACCCGCTGGCTCGTACAGTATCTGTCCAACTCTTGGCCATCATGAATTGGAATTCATGCTGACTGCGACTCGACGCGAACACCGCGTCCATACCGAGCACACGGTTGTAGTCCCGGCCGGCGAACCGGGGAACCGGAACGGACGACGTGCGATCCGGCTGGCCTTCCGGCTCCCTGAACGTCGCCAGGAGGCCGATGCTCGACCGGGACAGGATGTCCTGCTGAAGGCGGAACGCCTGCCAGTTCGTCTCCGGCTCAACCTGTGTTGTGTCGGCGATCTCCTCGTCGATGTAGCTGGTTTCCCGGGTCTGCACATTCAGGTACCCGATCGTGGTCCTGTTGAGCTTGCCGGTCAATCGCAGTCCCAGATCGATCGGCACCGATGACCCGTCCGGAAGCTGGCGTCCGACGCGCCGGCTGAAGAACAACTGGGGAACGCCTCCGCCCCCCCCTCTGCCCCCTCCGCCGCCTCCGC
>JACQVL010000021.1 GCA_016209865.1 Candidatus Latescibacterota bacterium
CGTCAGACCCGTCCGGCCGCCGGCCGCCACCCCGGCCGCGCTCTCGATGTAGCTCAACACCGTCGACGTCCCGGCCAACGCCCCGATGACCGAGGCGACCGCGTCGGCTAAGAGCGCCTGCCGGGCGCGCGGGAGCTTGCCGTCACGGATGAACCCCGCCTGCTGGCTCACCCCGATGAGCGTGCCGATCGTGTCGAAGAGGTCGAGGAAGAAGAAGATGAAGATGACGGTCACGATCCCTCGGCGGAACGGGTCGATGACGTCGAGCTGGAAGAGCGTCGGGGCGAGCGACGGCGGGACACTGGCGATCCCCTGGTAGGTGACCAGGCCGAACGGGAGGCCGGCGACCGCCGCCGCCACGATCCCCCAGAGGATCGCGCCGGGCACCCGGGCGGCCATCAAGGCGGCGATGACGACGAACCCGAAGGACGACAGGAGCACCGGCGGGCTGGTCAGGTTGCCCAGCCCGACGAGCGTGCCGGGGGTATCGACGACGAGACCGGCCCACTGGAACCCGACGAAGGCGATGAGCAGGCCGATGCCGACGGCGATGCTGCTCTTGAGCGAGGTGGGAATCGCGTCGATGATCCGCTCGCGCAGGCCGACCGACGCGAGCAGGATGAACAGGACGCCGGAGATGCAGACCGCCCCGAGCGCCGTCTGCCACGGGATGTTCATCCCGATACAGACGGTGAACGCGAAGAAAAAATTGTGTCCCATGCCCGGGGCCAGGGCGATCGGGTAATTGGCGAACAGCCCCATGATGAGCGTGCCCAGGGCGCTGGCCACGCAGGTGGCGACGAGCACCGCGCCGGGGTCCATCCCCGCTGCCTTCAACACCGCCGGCTGGACGAAGAAGATGTACGACAGCGTCATGAACGTCGTCACGCCCGCGATGGCCTCGGTCCGGACGGTCGTCCCCTGCTCGCGCAGCCGAAACCAACGCTCCAGTACCCGTTCCTCAGGCATGAGAGACTCCGTGGGGACAGTCGCCCCTAAGGAGCCAGGACGGAAGATGTCACAAGGTGCTAGTCACCAGTGACAACAGTGTCACCCTCCTGCCATCCGATTTCCAGAATCCCCTCAACGTTTGTTGAGAAAAATCTATCACAGGTCGGAAAATTCTTTCATAGTCTGGGACTTAAACGAGTGACCTGACTCACCCGATCCTCGTGATGGCGATCATGTCAGGCATAGGGTAAAAAAATTTTTGAGAAATAATTTGCAGGATTCTTTCAAAATTTATCGAGGTTGGTTCCTCATAAGATTCTGTTTGATAATATGTTCCGTAATATTTACTGAGAGCCAACCGTGCGAAAACCGCGAGAAGAGGGCTTTCTGGAGGCATGTTTTTTGCTACTAAATTTATAGTAGAGTCGATGGTAACCGAGGGCGCGATGGAACGCGCCCCACCATTCTGCGTCATCAAAATTCATCAGGAGTTGTACGATGTCTGCCCTTTCTGCCCTCTCCCAATTCGCCGAATCCGAAGGCCGACAGAGCCTCCGCGAAGAAGCGATCGCCCTGATCCGGGCGATTGCGATCGGGGATGAGGCCGCGAAACTCCGCGCCTATCAGCGATTGCAGCGAATCTGGACGCAGGGTGAACTGGATGACTTCACGATCAGCGTCGAGGCGCTGTTTCGGCTTGACGCCGGATGAGCGCAGACCCGCGCCCCGTTGAAGAGCCTGGATGCGCCCCTACAGACCGTGCATCGTGTGCGCCATCCGGGCCAACAGGTCCCGCGTGTTCAGATGCGGGATGACGACCTGATGGAATGTTCGTGACAGATCATCAGGTGTCATGTCAGATGTGTCAACCTGGATCTTGTGCTTGATCCAGGATGCTCCGAATTCTTCCTCGAATCGCCTCAGCACCTTCTCGATATCCTGCTTCTGAACAATCGGAGACTCATGCGGCGTCCCGGTCATCCGCCGCTCGATCACGTCCGGACGCGCGGTCAGGAGCAGCAGGATCACGTCGTCAGGCATCTCCTTCTCGAATTCTCGATTCCAGGGGAACGCGATCCCCGGGTAGTAGTACAGCGGACCGTACACCGCCTCCTCGATGTGGAACCCGGCGAGCAGGATGTGCTCGTACTTGTCGAGCAGGCGAACGTGGTAGACGACCTGGAACCGCTGGAACCGTTCCTTCAGGACCGGGGTCAGGTTGAGCATGACCTGCTTGTCCGCCGGACTGAGGAACTGCCGGTCGGGAATGGAGAAATGGTCATCTAAGTGGAAACGAATCCCCCGCTCCGCCCCCCATGTCATCAGACTCTCGAGCAGCGTCGTCTTCCCCGTATACTCACAGCCAACCGCGATCAGCCGCATGGTAGGGACTCCTTTACGGTTCGTGAAAGAGTGTATCCTGTGTCATTCCCTCGAAACTTGTCCCCGTGAAAACGGGGAGCGGGGAGCGGGAATCCATCTTACTTCTTCTCCCCCGCCTCTTCCTCCATCCCGATGCTCCAGGCCCGTTCCATCAATGAACTCGGGAAGTACTGGAACGCGATCAGAGTGACCGTCTTCGTGATGCCGGAGATTCGACCGATCCGCTCGGTCACCAGCCCGGCGAACTCTTCATGCTCCTTCACCCGCACGATGGCGACGATGTCGTAGTCGCCCGCCACCGAGTATGTCTCGACGACGCCGGGAACCTCCGCCAGCGCCCGAGCCACCGTCGGAACCTGCCCGATCGTCGCGTTGACGAGAATGATTGCGGTGATCATGATGTCCTCCTCTCACCACGCACGCACACGACTGTGTTCCCGCCCAGAATAGTGACGTGACCGGCGGAGTCAGGGAAGAGTTGCGTGATCGTCCCCGACAGCGTAGAGTCTGCCATCAGCCCTCCCGCCCGATCATACACGCCGACCCGTCCGTCCGGCGTTCCGGCCAGGATGTCGGCGCAGCTATCGCCGTCGAGGTCGGCCACCGCGACGGCGGCCAGACGCTCCCCGACGGTCCGGTGCCAGCGCCGCCGTCCTGCGGCGTCGAACAGATGGAGATGGCCGTGCTCTCCGCCAGCGATGACCTCGACCCGCCCGTCTCCGTCGATATCCCCCGCGAACAGTCCGGTGACCGCGCCGCCCACATTGGCCTTCCAGACGACCCGGCCGTCCTCGACCCGGAGGACGTACACCGTATTGGCCAGCGTCCCGAATATCAGTTCCTGCCGGCCATCGCCGTCGACGTCCGCCGCGGTCAGGTGCGTCAGGTGGACGCCGCACCACTCGGTCGTCGACCGTCCCTCGCTCCCGACCTGCTCCCACGTGAACCACCGGATGCGCCCGTCGTCGTCGAGCAGGTTCAGGGGGGTCGAGTACTCGGTGCCCACCGCCACCTCCTCCCGCCCGTCCCCGTCGAGGTCGGCGGCGAGCAGGGCGGTGACGCCGTGGTACTTGATCTGCCGGCGCCAGCGTTCTTCCCCCGTTCCGTCGAACGCGTACACGTGCCAGCCGGTCGTCCCGGCGTAGATCAGCGGCGCGCCGCTCCGGTCCCGGCCGGCCGTGATGGCCGTGACCTTCGTCTCGCGTCCGAAGAACGCGTCACAAAGCCGTTCCCACCGGACATGCCCGTCCGCATCGATGACGACCAGCCGCGCGCGGTCCGTGCCGACGAGCGTCTCCGGCCGGCCATCCCCGTCGATGTCAGCCGTGTGCAGCGACACGGGACGGTCGTCGAGACAGGCCAGCCGGGTGACCGTCCCCTCCTGGTCGATCCCCACGATCTCCCCCGTCCCCGTGCCGACGAGGAGTCCGCCGGACGGTGTCCGGCATGAGGCGCAGATCGGGGCGTCGAACGACACCGTGGCCACGTGCCCCATTCGCAACTGGGCGACTGTCTTCACCATCTCCGCTGGCTCGCCGAGTCGTACGGTGTCTGTTCGCTCCGCGCCCCGGACGACATACGTCCGCTCGTCGAGCCGCTCGACCGTGTACGGAACCGTCGCCCCGTCCGCGATGCAGAACAGGCTGGCGAACACGAGCCGTTCGCCATGGCTGAGCGGGCGCGCAAGCCGCTGATGGAGCACCCGGACGACCCCGTCTGCGTGCTCGTAGGCGTTCCAGTTGCTCTTCCCCCGGTTCTCCTCCTCGACCACCCAGCGGCGCGAGCCGTCCGCGTTCCGGACGGCCAACGTCACCCCGTCCTGCTGGACGAACGTGTCCCCGTCTCTGAGAGTCATCTGCCCTAAAAGACGCCAGAGACATTCGACGACGAACTCGCCCGCCGTCTGCGCGGTCAGCTCGTCGAGGATCAGGAAGTATTCACCCTTCCTCCAGACGATGTGCCGCCGCCAGGCCATTCCGTTGTACGGAGCGGCCTCCGTTTGCACGACCGTTATTGGACCGGCCTCGCTCACGTGAACGAGGGAGGCTACGGGCGGGGGACTGAACGACTCCCCATCCTTGACGATCACCACCGCGTTATGGAATTGCGGGGTCGCCCGGATGTAGTCGGCGTCGGCTAACCAGAGGCGGTCCCGCCAGGTGAGCCGGACGATGGCGTTGGTGTCCTCATGTCCGTGAGAGAACGTGCCCGATCCCTCCAACAAGAGGTATTCATCCTGCGGGTCGAAGCTCTGTCGGAGGGCGAGTTTATCGAAGTAGCGGGCGTCCGGTCGCGGGACGAACGGGGTATGATGGCCGACCCATTCGAGCGGGGCGGTGTCCAGGAAGACGGGCGAGACCGGGGATTCGGGGTCGGGGATTCGGGGTTCGGAGGATGAAGAGGGATTCACCAGCTCCGGAGTGCGGTAGGGACCTTCGAGGAGGTCGCCCACTGTCAACGGCCGGTTTCCGCTCAGCCGCCGGTAGGCTTGAATGTACCGCTCATCCCCGTGATACCAGCTTGCGGCGGCCAGCGCCCAGAGCGCGCCGCCCACGCCCCGGCCGTACCCGCCGGTGTCCCCGTACGTGCACTCATCCCCGCGGTTATCGATCGTCGCCAGGGCTAAATCGGCCAGGGCGCGGACATGGCCGTCCCGGAAGTACCGCTCATCGTCGCGCGCGAGGAAGTAGTGGGCCGTCTGACGCGGGATGATCCAGGCGTAGCCGCATCCGGCGTCATCGTTCGCCTTGTACGACCGGGCCTGGCCGTTGAACGTCCGCTCGATGTCGGGCAGGCGGTAGGCTAAGGCATCGCTCCCGTGCCGCCGCGTGAAATACCGCCAGCCGTAGAACAGGGACAGGCAGATGAACCCCAGATGGTTCTGCCGGATCTCTCCGTCCGGGATCGCGCCCGGCCAGAAGTAGGACGTGTGGGCGATGTGGTGCAAGAGCGTCAGGAGCAGGCTGGCGATCCCGGCGCGGTCGTCGTCGCTGAAACAGGGGGATAGCTCGATCAGGTCCCAGATGTGGATGAGCTGGTGCAGGCCGAAGAACACGTGCTGGGCCTTCGCGTCGTCGGGCCGGTCGGCCCAGGCCGGGATGGAGCCGGTCAGCGTCCGGGCGAACAGCTCAGCCCAGACCGGGTGCGCGGTCAGAAAATAGTACAGCCCGTACGCCGTGGCGGACGACAGGGGGGAGGATGTCCATCCGACGCGCCAGGAGGCGATCCCGTCGGCGACGAGCCGGTCGATCTCGGACGCCGCCGGGGTCTCTGGGATGGCAAGCGTGGATTGGACGGCATGGAGGTGATTGAGGTCGGCCCCGGTCTGCCCGATCAGGCCAGCGAGCCGGTCACAGGCGGCGATCAGGCCGGCGTCCGTGCTGCCGCCGACGAGGATGACGTTCCGGCCGGCGCCGAACGGATCGGTGATCGATTTCACGAACAGTCCGTCCCCGCCGGGGTACCCTGCGTCGATGAACGAGTACCGGGTGATGTACAGCCGGCGCATCACCGGGTTGTTCGTGAGGTGGCCGATGACGATCAGGTGGCGGGTGTGGTATTCGTCGTCGGTGATGGCGGAGCCGGGGAGGATGTCGAGGTCCTCCCCGGTCAGCCGGAGCAGGTGGGCGTGGAGCGAGGCGACCGCCGGGGCAGTGGCCGGACTGTCTGGCGCGACGATCAGGGCGTCACGGCGGCTCAGCGTCGTGCGTGGCACAGTCCGACGGTAGACGAAATCCCCTCCCATGAGCGACCACGTATCTTGAGAGAAGCTGTACCTGATTGCGGAGTACGGGTTGACATTCCGC
>JACQVL010000280.1 GCA_016209865.1 Candidatus Latescibacterota bacterium
GGAGAGGGCAGGGGAAGAGGGGGTGGGCTGGCAGGCGATGGAGCCGCCGGTTTGGGGCGGGAGACCGGGACGTCGCGCGATGGACGGGGTGCAGGCAGCGGCGAACGGATGGCTTGAGGCGTCCTGGGGACGGCGGGAGCCTGGACACCCTGCCGGGCCAACTGTTGAACATGCACCGTTGCCCGCTGCGTCGCCACTCGACGAGTACCCGAGATCGGTTGTCCTGCGACGGCCGGCAGAGACAACCCGAAGACGAGGGACCCGATCAACAGCCAGAACCGTGTGTTTGATCGCATGGAGCTTCTCCTCTCTACGGTGAATCGGGATGGTCGCACGGCAGGTTGGAACACAATGTTTACAGTATACAAGCAACCTGCTTCCTTAGTCAAGCAGAATATGCCGCCATTGACAAGCGCCGTCTCGTCGGGTATATTCTTCCAATCCATTCTCTGGCTCCATCTCTCGAAGAAACGGTATTGTCTGCCATGAAGGGAGTCGATCACGATGGCGACACGACGTCTCCGCCTCGGTCTTATCGGATGCGGCGGGCTCTCGAACGGGGTGCTGCTGCCCGCCCTCTCCGTCATCGACGCGCTCGACCTGGTGGCCACCTGCGACCTCCGCGAAGACGCCGCGCGGACGGCGGCGGAACGGTACAAGGCGCAGGTCTGGTACACCGATTACCGCCAGTTGCTCGCCCGCGACGACCTCGACGCGGTCATGGTCGTCGCCCCTCCGGCGGTGCATGAAGCGGCGGGGATCGCCGTCCTGGAACGCGGCCTCCATCTCTACGTGGAGAAACCGCCCGCGATGACCGCAGCGGGCGCACGGCGCCTGGCGGACGCGGCGCGGGACAGGCCGGTCAAGACGATGGTCGGGACCGTGCAGCGGCACGTCCCGGTCAACCGGATGGCCAAAGCGATCACCGAACGCGCCGAGTTCGGCCGGGTCATCCTCTACCAGGCCCGGTATTGCTGCCCAGGGCCGGGAATGCGGATGGACTGGGGCATGCGCCGGGACGACGATGCGGACATGGTCCGCTTCTTCATGCTCGACCATCTGATCCATCACATCGACCTGGCGCGCTATTTTCTGGGTGAGATCGTCGCCGTCCACACCACCAGGAGCGCGACGACAGGAGAACAGTACGCCCTTGTTTTCAGCTTGACGTTCGCCAACGGGGTGGCCGGGAGCCTCACCGCCGGGTTCCGGTCGCCGTCGTTCGACAATCAGGTGTATCTCTTGGGCGACGGCCCGGCGTCCGTCCAGACGTCAAACTGGACGCGCCTGATCTACCATCCCCCTCAGCCGCCGGTCGGCCAGGGCGGCTACAGCGATCATCCGGCGGTGACCTGGGATGGGGGCATCAGCTATCAGAACGGGGTCATCCGGCCCGGCTACCGTGAGGAACTGGAGTTGTGGGCGCGGGCGATCTTAGAAGATGGGGACTGTCATTCGACGGTCGAAGACGGGTGGCGGGACATGCTCGTCATCGACGCGATGGTCGAGAGCCTGAACACCGGACGGACGGTGGAAATCAGTGACGAGTGACCAGTGACGAGTGACGAGCAAAATAGTATCCTCAGGGCAGGTAGGGTTTTGTCTTTTGCTTTTGCTTTTACTCGTCACTGGTCACTCGTCACTTGTCACTGCTCTTATCAGAAGGAGATGCCATGCCAGACCAGTATCGTGTCGGAATCATCGGGTGTGGGAGTATCGCCAACCTGCACATGATGGGGTATCACGGGGTGGACCGTGTGAACGTCATCGCCATCTCCGACCCGGTGGCGGAGGCGCTGCGGGATTTCGGGGAGCGGCACCAGATCGAGAAACGGTACACCGATGCGCGGGAGATGCTCGATCAGGAGAAGCTGGACATCGTCAGCGTGTGCACCTGGCACAAACTCCATGCGCCGATGACGATCGCTGCCTGCGCCCGCAAACCGAAAGCGGTGCTCTGTGAGAAGCCGATGGCGACGACCTTAGGGGAATGCGACGAGATGATGATCGTCGCCCGCCGGAACGGCGTCAAGCTGGCTATCGCCCACCAGCGCCGGTTTAACCCGGCGTGGACGGACGCCCGCAGCCTGATCGCCGCCGGGGCGATCGGCCAGCCGAAGCACGTCATGGCCAGCGGCGGCCAGGGACTGCTCAACGATTGCTCCCACCTGCTCGACATGATGCGGTACGTCCTGAGCAACCCGACTGCGCAGTGGGTCATCGGGAACGTCGAGCGGAAGACCGACCGGTACGAGCGGGATATCCGGATCGAAGACCGGAGCGCCGGGATCATCCAGTTCGACAACGGGACGGTCGGGATGCTGCTCCAGGAGCTCGGCCCCGGCCGTCAGGGCGGCACCATCTACGGAGAGGACGGCATCATCGACGTCGACGAGCGGCGGGTGCGGCTCCTCAGCAGCAAGACTGGACGCTGGGAGGAGCGGCCGTCCCAGGGGGAAGACGCGAGCGTCGGGCAGGCGCGTGAGCTGGTCGACTGGATCGAGGGCAAGGCGGAGCATCGAGGAGAGGCCTCGAACGGCCGCGCCGCCGTCGAGATCATCATGGCCATCTATGAGTCCGCCCGGCTGCATGAGGTCGTGCAGATGCCCGTGCGCACCCGCTGTTCTCCCCTCGACGTGATGGTCGAACGGGGCGACTTGCCGGTCGAACGCCCCGGCCGGTACGACATCCGCGCGTTCCTCTTGCGGGGTGAGGCGATGACGCCGGAAGGGCAGTGACGAGTGACAAGTGACGAGTGACGAGCAGAGCCACCAATGGAGGCCGTGTATGATCCTGACATCCGCTCAGAAGGCGTTCTTTGAAGAGAACGGGTTTGTGGCGGTGGACAGCCTGTTTACCGCCGAGGAAGCCGCACGGGTCGGGGAGCGGCTGGATGACATCGTCCTCGGCCGGGTCGAGGTTCCCGCACGGAACCTGTTCATCTACGACCCGGAGCAGTATCAAAGCCCGACC
>JACQVL010000265.1 GCA_016209865.1 Candidatus Latescibacterota bacterium
AGGAATGTCTCATCCCGGAGGACATGGACGCCCACGTCGAATGCCGGCGGCGGCTCCCGTGGCAGACGTTAGCCACCGGGGAGCACTGGTATACGCCCCTGCCGTTCGCGCAGGCCATTCAGCATCGTGTGGTGGACATCCTGCAGCCCGATATCAACTGGTGCGGCGGGGTCACCGTCTGCCAGAAGATCGTGCATAGCGCGGAGAGCGCGGGGCTGATGACGATCCTCCACGGGGGGGGGAATACCCCGTTCGGCCAGCATTTCACGTTCGCGCAGCCGAGCATGACCTGGCTGGAGACGTTCGTCGGCACTCCGCCCGGCGTCCCGCCAGAAGAAGCGGGGTCCCTGCCCGGCCAGGCGATCCCGACAGAGGGATGGCTCATCCCGAACGACGCCCCCGGGTTTGGCCTGGAGATCGAAGAAGAGTGGCTGACCCCGTTCTTCCCATGACGGGCTGAAGAAGCGGTGAACCGGCCTATCGATTGCGGATTGTCGATTGCCGATTGCGGATTGACCAACCCATCGCTCACCATGACTGCTTTGCAAGGAGGGTATCATGAAGGCCGATACCATAACCCGCACAGGGTTGGTGGTGGTAGGACTCTTACTCCTGCTCAACCTCATCTCCCTGTGGACGACTGCCTCGCGGGCTTCTGCGACGCCGCCCGTCCCCGTCCAGTATAAGGTCGTGCCGAAGGTCGAACTCGGAGCGCCCGCTCGTGATCTCCAGGACATTCTGGATCAATACGGCCAGGACGGCTGGGAGCTGGTGTGGATGACCGATAAAGCCCTTGTGAAGGGATATTTGAAGGAGGCATTGATCTTCAAGAAGGGTGGATTCCCGGCTTCGCAGGAATGACGACACGCTGAACGTCATCAACGATAAGGAGGAGCCCGATGCCTACAGATGTCAGCCTGCACATCCAGCAGACCCCGCTGTGCGACACGCATGAACACCTCCGGTTTGAAGAAGCCTGGGTGAACGAAGGGCCGGACATCTTGCAGGACTTGTTCGGCAACTACGTCCCCGCCGACTTAGCCGTGGCCGGGGCGACCGGGGACGACCTCAAGAAGCTGATGGACGCCTCCAACCCCAACCTGGCTGAACGGTTCGAGGCCATCCGCAAGCCCTGGGAAGCGGTCCGGTCTACGGGGTACGGCGAAGCGGTCCGGATCATCGCCGAGCGGATTTACGGGATGGCCGAGATCACCCCGGCGGAACTGGAAACCGCCCAGGAGACGCTCACCCAGCTCCGGCGTCCGGGTGAACGGCTGCGCCTGCTGCGGCAAGTGGGCAACCTGGATCACGTGCAGATCGACAACTTCATCTGGGCGTGTCTGCCCGACGCCTCCGGGCCGGATTTCTTCCTGTACGACCTGTCCTGGTTCAATTTCTGTCAGGGCGACATCAAACGCGACGAGTTAGCGAAGGAGACCGGGGTCGACGTCCACACCCTGGATGACCTGCGGCGGGCGATGGAGGCGGTGTTCGACAAATACGCGCCCTGCGCGATCGCGGTCAAAGCCCAGCATGCGTACACCCGCACCCTGCTGTGGCGGGAACGGACGGACGCGGACGCGGCACGGGCGCTGGACGCCGTCCTGAACGACCCGGCGCACGCGTCAGACGAGGAGAAGCTCTGTCTGGGGGATTGGGGCTGGGCGCGGGGGGTGGAGTTCGCCATCGCGCACCGGCTGCCGTTCAAGATTCACACCGGGTACTACGCCGGTCACAGCCGGATGCCGGTCGACCGGATTCGTGGGGGCAACCTGTGCGGCCTGCTCGCCCGGTACCTGGACGCCAGGTTCGTCCTGATGCACATCGCCTACCCGTACAACGACGAGCTCATCGCCATCGCCAAGCACTATCCGAACGTGTGGGTCGACCTGTGCTGGGCCTGGTCGATCAACCCATACAGCGCGTGCGACTTCGTGCGGCGTTTTCTCCACGCCGTCCCGGCGAACAAGCTCTTCGCGTTCGGCGGCGACACCGGATGGCCGACCAGCTCGGTGGCGTACGCCATCCAGGCGCGGAAGTGGCTGACCCGGGCGCTGGACGCCGAGGTGGAAGCCGGGGACCTGACCGAGCCACAGGCGATCGGGCTGGCCACCCGGCTGATGCAGACGAACCAGCGGGAGTGTTTCGACCTGGACGGGACGCGGGCCGCGATCGCTGCGACACGGGCTAAGAATGCATGAACTCCCGGAGCTGCTCCGCATCCTTGAGGCCTTGTGATGATCTGGTATCAATCCGTTATCGAGATCACGACAGTGGACTCTTCAGCGAAGTCAGCCTCGTCGGCTCTACCGTGCAGACCTCCTTCCAGGAACGCCGGTAGTTGTGCGACAATTTGTCACCCGCTTTCTCGCAGAGAAGGCTTGACACCGTTGATCTTCGGCGTTACTATTGCTCATTCGTGATGACCCGACCCAGCTCAGCTTGTGCATACCTGCTGGATCAGACTGATCCTTCATGACATACAGAACATCGGGATAGCACTGGAAGATGGGAGGATGAAACCCATGAAAGAAGTGATCGGAATTGTGGAGAATGGCCAGATCAAACTTCCGCCGGTTGTGCATTTGCCGGATGGGTTGACTGTGAAGGTAGTCTGGGATGAACAGGACGAGCGTACCGCGAAACCTTACGACCGGGACAGTTTGACTGAGGAAGAGATCCATGCGGAATTGCAGTGGGCCACAGGCAAGAGGTTTCCCACGTGACTCTCGTTGCCGACGCTGGCCCATTGTTGCATCTCTTCTGGGTGGATGCTTTGTCTTGGGCTTTGCCGCCTCATCCTATTGACGTGGTAAGTG
>JACQVL010000266.1 GCA_016209865.1 Candidatus Latescibacterota bacterium
CGATCACGGCCGCATCTGGTTTGAGATGCCTGAGCGCGGAGCCCACTCCGCCGATCAGCCCACCGCCGCCGACCGGCACGACGACGCCGTCCAGCGACGGCTCATCCTCCAGCATCTCCAGCGCGATCGTCCCATGTCCGGCCATCACCTTGACGTCGTCGAACGGGGAGATGAACGTCCGGCCGCTGTCCCGGCATGCCGCTAAGGCGATCTCTTCCGTCTCTTCATAGCCGCGACCGGCGAGGACGAGGTCGACCGGATACCGGCGAAGGGCGGCGAGTTTGGACTGGGAGACGGTCTCAGGGACGAAGACCTGGCAGGAGAGTCCGAACCGGGCCGCGGCCCACGCCACCCCCTGCGCGTGGTTGCCGGTCGATGCGGTCGCGATCCCCCGCGTCCGCTCGTCGTCCGTCAGGCACGCCACCCGGTTGTACGCCCCACGGATCTTGAACGACCCCGTCCGCTGGACGTTCTCCAGCTTCAGGTAGACGTGCCGCCCGGTCCGCTCGCTCAGGGCAGTGGAGTATTCGAGCGGGGTACGATGGACGACCCCGTCGAGCCGGGCGCGAGCCGCGACGATCTCCTGGAGGTCGATCATGATGATGTCCACGAAGTGCGGGCGATGACAAGGATCGCCCCTACGCCTTTTCTCTTTTCATCACGGCCCGCCCAACGCGTTCGTCGCCTCATCGACGCGCTTCGCGGCGGCGTTCAGGACGCCCTGGACGACGACGATCATGTCGGCGGCCTCTTTCCAGTTCCGCCGGTCGATCCCCTCGCGCACGCCGGGGATCGTCTTCACGGCGTACCCGGTGTCGAGTCCGGGGGCGTAGACCTGATGCTTGAACCACTCCCGCTTGGGCAGACCCTTGTCGGACCCGAACGCCCGTTCCGTCTTGTAGAGGATAGCGTTCACGGTCTTCAGCCGGGCCGCATCCGCCGTGCCCTTATTGAGCGCCTGGCGTACGGCCGCGTCGTACCGCTCAGCCGACCCCTTGAACGTCGCTAATGCCGTCCGCAGGCCGGCGAAATCGAGCGCCGGGGCACCGTCCACTTTCTTGTGCTCCTTCTCGATCTCATCGAGGTACCGCACGATCGTCGTCGCGTAATCGACGAAATTGAACGGGAGGATGGACGCGTTCGTCAGACGCATGATGGCCGTCCCCATCGTCTGTGACAGCGCCTTGCCGTATTCAAAGGTGGTGTCATCAAACCGGGTATACCAGTCGTACGAGTCGTAGATCGAATGGTAGACGCCGCCCCCGCCGTCCCCGCCGTAGCCGAGGTTCAGACTGGCGATCGTGAGAAAGTCGAGGAACACGGTGTAATCCGACCCCGACCCGAGCGCGCCGATGGGGGGATGAGGTCGTCCGATGATTTCCTTCTTCGCGCTGTCCGTCTTCGCCTGGGAGAGCTGCCGTTCTTTCAGCGCCTCAGCCACACTCTTGCCCGTCTTCGGGTCCTGGACGTCCCGCGCGACCTCGTTGACGAACTGCTCTAACGAGTGCGACCCGCTCGCGCCCAGCCACCCCTTGCCGTTGCTGTCGGAGTTGATGTAGCAGACCGCCTTCTCCCGCAGCTCGACCTGGTGCTTCTCCGCCCATTCCGTCGACCCGATCAGTCCCCATTCCTCCGCGTCCCACGACGCGAGGATGATCGTCCGTCTGGGTTTCCAGCCCTGCTTCAGGAGGGTCGCTAACCCGCGGGCGGTTTCCATCAACGCCACGTTCCCGCTGGTCGGGTCGTCCGCGCCGTTGACCCAGGCGTCATGATGGTTGCCGTAGATCACCCACTCATCCGGGAACGCGCTCCCGTCGATCCGGGCGATGACGTTGTAGATCGGACGGCTGCTCCAGTCGAACTTCAGCGTCAGCCGCACCGTCGCCGGGCCGGGGCCGACGTGGTAGGTGAGGGGCAGCCCGCCGCGCCAGCCTTCCGGGGCGACCGGTCCGCGCAGGTTCTTCAGCAGGGGCATCGCGTCGCCGTACGAGATGGGGAGGACGGGGATTTTCACCAGGGTCCTGGCCTCCGCGAACGTGAGTTTCTTCGCCCCTTTCTCGGAGGCCCAGCCCGGCGAGAGGGGATCGCCCGGATACGTCGGCATGTCCATCGTGCTCCCGCGCTGGACGCCCTGCCAGGGGCGGTACGCGCCCTCCGGGAGGATGTCCCCCTGGGCGTACCCGTCGTCCGCCGGGTCGGAGTAGATGAGACAGCCGATCGCCCCGCGCTCGCCGGCGAGCCGCGGCTTGATCCCGCGCCAGCTCCGGCCATAGCGCGCGAGGACGATCTTCCCCTTCACGTCGATGCCTAATTTATCGAGCGTCTCATAGTCCTCCGGGACGCCGTAGTTCACGTACACGACCTGGGCCGTCACGTCCCCATCAGGGGAATAGGCGTTGAACGTCGGAAGCTGTCCTTCGTCCGACGAATCTTTATCCTGCAGGATCGGCGGTTCCTTCAACGCCGCCGTGTACTGCTCCGGTTCGAGGAGCTGGAGCCGCCGCTCGACCGGGGTCGGCAGCAGCGCCTCGAACGGCTCGATCCAGGCGTTCAGGCCCCACGACTTGAACTTCGCTACGATGTACTCGGCCACCTTCTTGCTGCCCGGTCCGCCCGCGTGGTGGGGCTCTTCCGTGATCCAGCGCATCGTCGCGCGGAGGGTGTCCGGCTGAGGGACGGCGCGGAATTTCGCCTCCCAGTCCTGCTGTGCGGCCAGTTCATTCGGGAAGAAACCAAAGATGGCGCTTCCTTTTGCATCTTGCGCTGAGGCCGGATGGATGGAGAAGACGGCGGCAAGGGTGAGGATGACAAGCGCGAACGTACGATGCATGTGGAGCCTCCTTTCTTCACTTCACCCACGGCGCCTTAAGCGCCCGGCCGGCCAGCGCCCGCGTGGGCTGCCCATTCTCGACGGCCAGTTGACCGTTGACGAACACGTGCGTGATGCCCTCCGCAAACCGGCGGCTGTCCTCGTACGTCGCCCGGTCGATGACCTTCTCCGGGTCGAACACGACTAAGTCAGCGGCGCACCCTTCGCGCACCTGCCCGCGGTCGGTCAGCAGGAACCGGCGCGCCGGGGCGGAGGTGATATGCCGGATCGCCTCTTCTAAATCGAGCGCCTTCTGCTCCCGTACGTACACCCCTAAGTACCGGGCGAACGCCCCGTGCGCCCGCGGGTGCGGCCGGCCGCCGATGAAGATGGCGTCGCTGCCTAACATGTGCGCCCGGTGGCTCATCACCCGGTACAGATCGGCCTCGGTGTACGTCGGCTCCGGGAACTGTACGACGCCGACCGCCATGTTCTCCGCGACAAGGAGGTCGCAGACGAAGTCGGTGACGCTCTTCCCGGCCTTGTCCGCCGCCTGTTTCGGGTTCAGTCCCTCGTACCCCTTGTGCTCGGGACGGGTGACGGTGCTGATGTGCATCCGTTCCCACGGGAACGTCTCGAGCCGGTCGCGCAGCCGCTGGCGGGTGTCTGCGGCCTTCAAACGAGCTACCGTCGCCGCGATCCCCCCTTCCTGCGCCCATTCCGGCAGGGACATCATCGCTAAGATCGAACTGCCGGCTAAGTACGGGTAGGTGTCGAACGTGACGTCGATCCCGGCCGTCCGTCCGGCGTCGATCAGGCCGAGGATGTGCTCGGCTTTCCCCTTGTAATGGGAGATGTGTACGCCAACGCCCGATCGCTCCCCGATCTCAAGCGCTTCCTCTACTGCCGCATCGAAGCCTTTTCGATTGTACCGGATGTGGGTGACGTACGGCCCGCCGTAAGAGGCGACCGTCTTACACAGCTCGACTAATTCATCCGTCGTCGCGTAGACACAGGGGATGTAGTCGAGGCCGGTCGAATACCCGGCCGCTCCTTCGTCCAGACTTTTGACGAGAAGGCGGCGCATCGTCTCCAGTTCGGAGGCGGTCGGCGGGCGCGTCTCTAAGCCCATCGCCTCTAAGCGGAGCGCGCCGTGCGGGACGAGGTAAGCGACGTTGATGGCGATGCGGCGGTCGAGCCGGTTCAGGTACTCGGCCACCGACTGCCAGTTCCAGTCGACGACCGGGTTGCCGTTCACGGCGGCGAAGTACTCCCGCATGAACGCCATGTTCTTCTGTGACATCGGCGCGTAGGAGGTGCCGTCCTGTCCTAAGATTTCCGTCGTCACTCCCTGACGCACGGCCGGCTCGTGGTACGGATCAGCCAGGAGCACCGCGTCGGAATGGACGTGCGTGTCGATGAACCCCGGACAGACGATCTGTTCCCCGGCGTCGATCACGCGCTTCGCGTTCGCGCCGTTGAGCGGGCCGACCGCGGCGATCCGGTCTCCGACGATCCCGATGTCGCCCCGGAACCACGGCGCACCCGTCCCGTCCACGATGCGGCCGTGTGTGATCAGAACATCGAACGTCGCCACAGTCCGCCTCCTTTGTGGAGATACGCTCTGAGATTGCGACTCCGCCGGCCTGTGGGTGAGGCCACCCGCCAGCGCAGCGAAGCCGACCGTGCGGAGAAACGTGCGTCGGTGCATGGGAGGATTAGGGGTCAGGAGTCAGGGGTCAGGGGTCAGGAAAACCATAAAAAGCAAAGGACAAGATCGAATGTCAAAGGTTGAAGGTCAGATTCCGACCTGCGACCTTATGACCTGCGACTTGTGACCTGTGATCTATTCCCTTCCCTGACCCCTGACCCCTGAATCCTGACCCCTGTCTCTTATCAAATGCCCTCCCCGCGCGCCCGGAGCGGGGGTGCTCGAAAACTGGAAGTACGTCAGCGGATGGTCGGCATGAAGGGTGTGCTCGACGCCCCGGAGGGTGGCGACCAAATCGCTGGATTCCAGATGGTAGACCTTCTGAGTTCCGTCCGGCAGGCGCAGCGTGACCGTCGGATGCCCGTCCGTGAACAGCCAATATTCATCAATATCGTGATAATGTAATTCCACGTCCGCGTTCGCGGGCAGGACGAACTCGTGCATCGACGCGATGTTGACCGGGTCGAGCAGGGCGGCTAATTCTGCCGAGATTCGCTCGCGTGCGCGCAGACGGATGACGCAGAGATCGGGGTTAGTGATCATGAGGCCTCCGAAGGTCAGTGGTCAGTAAGGGCAAACAGCATAAGAGCGATAGTGGATGATCGATGGTTGGTAAAAAATTAGGAGTCATGAAGAATGGGTATGAATAAGCTCGTATACGTTCTTGCTCTTTGGTTTTAACTGACTACTGACCACTGACCACTGTTTTCTATCCTTCCGCCTGCACTCCATTCCTCAGCGCGCCTAACTTCTCGATCTCCCCTTCGACGACATCCCCCGACTGGAGGTACGTCCCGGTGGTGTCCCCGACGCCTGACGGGGTGCCGGTCGAGATGATGTCCCCCGGTTCGAGGGTCACCAGATGGGAGCAGAAGGAGACGAGCTCGTAGACATTAAAGATCATCTGGCCGGTGTTCGCGTCCTGGCGGGTCTGGCCGTTGACCTTGAGTCTCATCGTCAGGGCGTGCGGATCGCCGACCTCATCGGAGGTGACGAGGTACGGCCCCATCGCGCCGAACGTGTCGAACCACTTCCCGTTCAGCCAATCGAAGAAGTCGTCCATCGGACGCGGTTCGCGTCCCTCCGCGATCGTGAGCGACCGGGCGGAGACGTCGTTGAAGATCGTGTACCCGGCGATGTACGCCGCGGCGTCTTCCGTCGAGACCTCCTTCGCGTGTTTCCCGATGACGACGGCGATCTCCAGCTCGTAGTCGACCGCGTTCGACCAGCGGGGAATCCGGATGGCGGTTCCGGTCCCGATGACCGACGTGCCCGGCTTCATGAACACGCGCGGGGTGATTTTCGACTTATCGACCGCCTGGCCGCCGCCTTCCTGGATGTGCGCCTGGTAGTTGCCCGCTAAGGCGAGGACTTTCGACGGGTAGGGCACCGGGGCGAGCAGAGCGGCCTGGTCGAGGGAGATGTACGGGACGTTGTGGAGTTGAGCGGCCACACGCCGGGTGACCTCCAGTTCCTCATCGAGTGTCAGCAACGCCGTCATATCGGGCGGGAGGCTGGCGCCGACGGACGCGGCGGCGGCGGCGAGGTCGTACACCTTCTTGCCCTCGCAGATTCCGGCGCGCGGGGTTCCGTCAGCAGAAACGAACGTGACGAGTTTCATAGGAGCTCCTTCGTTGGGATGATGGATTCCCGCGTGCGCGGGAATGACAGCAGCAAATCCGGTTGAATGTCTGCCTCTGGCACCGGTGGAGGGTCGACCCGGTGGGTCGCCCAATCCGGTTTCAATTCCTCATCCGTGGCCATGCGGATGAGGTCAGGAATATGCTCCGGGCCGAGGCCGAGGTCAAGATAATTAGGCCATTCGTGGAAATTGAGACAATTCCCGAACGTGAGCAGCCTGTCCACGGGGGATGGGTAGACCATCTTCACGACCGTGCGCTCCCCCGTTTCGATCGCGGCTTCAGTCTCTGCCGCCTGGTCGTCGCGTTCGTGCGCTTCTTCCTCGATGATCGCGTCGTCATCCGACTGGAACCCGGACACGCTAAACTGTCCCAGCGCCCGGAGGAATTCGTCCCTGGAGACGCCCGCGATCTCCGCCGCTTTGTCTTGCGAGATGAGCCGCAGCTCGTACCATTTGACCGCCGCGGCTAAGCGGAGCTCCCGCGAGAACTGCTCCGGTTCCATGCGCAGGAGCGTCACGATGTCTTCGGGGATGTTGATGGGCAGTTCCATAGAGCAAGCTCCTGAGAGGGGGATTTGAGACGTTTCCCTTTATTACCTTACATTACTCACCGCTTCTAATGAGGTTTGATGATCAAAACAGGTCATCCGTAGGGGCGATCCTTGTGATCGCCCGCATCGGGGCGAATACAAGATTCGCCCCTACAGGTCTTTACCGATTTTGTTCGTCAAAGTTCATTAGTGTCATTCCCGCCCCCGCTTCCGCGAGGGTAAACTGCAGCGGGAATCCATGCTCTTCCCCCCTTTAAACACGTTCCTTACATCATCTCCCTCAGCATCTCCGGTGCCAGGTTCCCCCCACTGAAGATGACGACGACCCGCTGGCCCGCCCAGGCGCGCGCCCGCTTGAGACAGAGCGCAAACGGCGCCGCGCCCGCACCCTCCGCAATATATCCTGTCTTTTCCAGGATCAACGGGATGGCCTGCCACATCTCATCCTCGGTGACCAGATCGATGTCGTCGACCAGAGCCTTGAGCACCTCGAACGCCAGTCCGCCGGGGTACCGGGTCGCCAATCCACCCGCGAACGTATCACACGATTCGGTCGTGACGAGATGTCCTTGTCGCCACGAAAGAAAGACCGAAGGCGCTTTCTCCGCCTGGACGCCGACGATGCGGACGTTCGGGCTCAGTCCCTTCACGGCCAGCGCCAGCCCAGCGATCAAGTTGCCGCCGCCGACAGGCACGACGATCACCTCCGTCTCCGGCAACTCCTCGATAACCTCCAGCCCGATCGTCCCCGCGCCCGCCATCAGACCGGCATCATCCCCATCCTCGATGTACACCATCCCGCTTTCCTGAGCAAGTTCTTTCGCCCGGTCGAACCCTTCCGCGATGTCATGCCCGAACACGATCAGCCGGGCGTCGAGGAGTTGGATCGGCTCCGTCTTCACGGCCGGCGTGCCGTGCGGGACGATGACCGTCGCGGGTACCCCCAACGCGTTCGCTGCATACGCGATGCCCTGGCCGTGATTGCCCGTCGATGCGGTGATCACCCCGTGCGCCCGCTCCTCCTCGCTCAGGAGGGAGAGACGGTAAAGCGCGCCCCGGAGCTTGAACGACCGGATAGGCTGGTGGTTTTCGTACTTGATGAACAACTCAACACCTAACATCTGGCTGAACGCGGGCGAACGATAAAGCGGTGTCGGACGGAGGTGTGACCGGAGGACGGCACGGGCTTTGATGATCTCAAGGAGGGTGGGATGGGCAGGCATGGCAGGGACTCCTTGTTGCTCGGGGTTCAGATAACACCCGGGGTTCGGGATTCGGGGAAATCAGAAGGCAGAGAGCCAGGCGTTAATTTTTGCTGCCCGCTGCTTTCTGTTTCCTGTCCCTTCCCGAACCCCGAACCCC
>JACQVL010000030.1 GCA_016209865.1 Candidatus Latescibacterota bacterium
CACGACGGTGACGCTCGAGATCAGCCCGACCGACCCCGCGTACTGCCATCTGACGATCACCCCGGCCGGGGTGTCGAAGGGAAGCGGGCTGCGCGAGTTGGCCGGACTGTTAGGGATCGGCCTGGCTGAGACGATGGCGGTCGGGGATAACCTGAACGACCTCGACATGTTCGCCACCGCCGGCCTGAGCGTGGCGATGGGGAATGCCACCCCTGAAGTCAAAGCTCGCGCCCGGTACGTGACCGCCTCCAACAACGAGGACGGGGTCGCGGCGGTGATCGAGCGGTTCGTGTTAGATGGACAGAAACCATGCATTACAAGCTGATCGCCATCGACATCGACGGGACGCTCCTGAACAACCACCGTCTCGTCACGCCCCGCACCGGGCGCGCCATCCAGTCCGCTGTGGCGGCGGGAGTGCACGTCGTTCTCTGCACCGGACGGAGCCTGCACTCGGCCCGCCACATCGCGGCGCAGGTCGACCCGGCGGTGCACCTCATCTTCCACAGCGGGGCGCTCATCCTCGACCGGCTGGACGGGACGGTGCTGCGGGCGACGAACCTGCCCAGGGACGTGGCGGTCGCCCTCATCGCGTTCCTCAAGGCGGAGGGGTACGACCCGCTCGTCTACGACCCGGTCCCGGAGAGCCGCTCGTTTCTGCACGAGCCGCAGCGGACGCCCAACGAGTGGCTCCGCCGGTACATCGAGGCGAACGGGGACCGTGCCCGGCTGGTGTCCGACCTGCTGAGCGTGGTGACGTATGACCCGGCGCAACTGGCGGCGGCTGGCCGGCGTGAGGATATCGACCGACTCCGGGCGCGGCTGGTCGAGCGCTGGCCGAACCTCGGCCTGATCCTCTCCCGGAGCACCCTGGTCAGCGACTACTGGTTCATCGAGATCGTCCCGCCGGAGGTGTCGAAATCGACCGCCTTAGCGTTCTTGGGGGAGAGGTACGGCATCCGTCCGTCCGAGATGGTCGCGGTCGGGGATAACTTTAACGACCTGGACATGATTGAGTTCGCCGGCCTGGGGGTGGCGATGGAGAACGCGCCGGATGAGGTCAAGGCCGCGGCGGACTTCGTCGCCCGGTCGAACCACGACGACGGGGTCGCCCAGGTGATCGAGGAGTTCATCCTCCCGGCGGTCTAAATCCAGGATGTGAACATTTGCGTATATCAAGAGTACGGGAACTCTCCGGGGCGGTTGCCGGTTTGATCAATAGATGTTGATCCGGCCATTTTTTCCCTTGACGATGTGGAGAAATGACCTTTTTTAAGATGGTGGTCGGTGGTCGGTGATCGGTCAATCCTACAACTCTTCCTTGAGGAGGATCATGTATGAAGCGAATGTTGACCTGGACGGGAGTGTTGACAGCAGTGTTCCTGTTCACCGGGGCGTATGCGGCGTTTGCCCAGCACGACGACCCGGACATGGAGCTCGAAGAGGTGACGGCAGCCGACCAGGCCAAAACACAACCGGCTGCGAAGATGGGGGCCAAGTCCCTCTACGACCGCTTAGGCGGTCAGAAGGCGATCGTGGCGGTCGTCGATGAGTTTGTGGCGAACGTCGCAGCGGACAAGCGGATCAATTCGTTCTTCGCCAAGACGGACATCCCTCCGTTTAAGGCCAAGCTCGTCGACCAGATCTGCGAAGCCTCGGGCGGGCCGTGCAAGTACAAGGGCAAGGACATGAAGACCGCCCACAAGGGAATGGGCGTCTCGACGGCTGATTTCACCGCGCTCGTCGAGGATCTCGTCAAGGCGCTCGATAAGTTTAAGGTGCCCAAGGCTGAGAAGGATGAACTCTTGGGCGTCCTGGGGCCGATGCAGAAGGATATCGTCGAGAAGAAGTAACGGGACGCGCGTCACCCATCGGGTCGTGGCCGGAGGGGGAGTGTACACCGACCGGCTATGACCCGATTTTTTTTTGCGACGGAAAGCACTTGTGCGAATCCGTTCCGGCCATTAAGTTAATAGGGACGCAACAGACTGCGTCCCCACAACTCATACATCACGGCATTTTCTCGTATATGCCGTCCTCCGGACGGTGTCACCAGTAACTTCTTTTCATGAGGAGGGTTGCTTTTATGCCATTCACACTGCCTGCACTGCCGTATGCCCATGATGCTCTGGAGGCTTCCATCGATAAGATGACGATGGAGATCCATCATGGCAAGCACCATAACGCGTACGTGACGAACCTGAACAAGGCGTTAGAGTCGGCGCCCAACCTGGCCAACAAGAGCCTGGAAGAGCTCTTAGCCAGCGGCTGCGGGATCGTGCCGGAGAACATCCGGACGGCGGTGCGGAACAACGGTGGCGGCCATTACAACCACTCGATGTTCTGGCAGGTCATGGGTCCCAACGCCGGGGGCCAGCCGGTCGGCAACTTAGCGGCGGCGATCACCAGCACGTTCGGCGGGTTCGATCAATTCAAGGAGAAGCTCGCGGCGGCGGGGACCGGACGGTTCGGCTCCGGCTGGGCCTGGCTGGTGAAAGACGCGTCGGGCAAGCTCGATATCCTCTCGACGGCCAACCAGGACTGCCCGGTCATGGACGGGAAGTTCCCGGTCATCGGCCTGGACGTGTGGGAGCACGCCTACTACCTCAAGTACCAGAACCGCCGGCCGGATTACATCGCCGCGTGGTGGAATGTGGTGAACTGGCAGGAGGCGGAACGGCGGTTTAACGCGGGGAAATAAGGCCCTTCCCTGCCCGCTCCCCGCCGGGCAGGTGGGCAGTAGGCAGATGGGCAGTAGACGGGGGAACGGTTTCTATTTTCTCATTTCCCGTTTTCTATTTCCTATTGCCCATTGCCCATCTGCCTGGCGGGGGAGGGTGGCTGTGCGGGGACTGCCCACTGCCCAGGTTGGGCCGGGGGTGAGGGGAACACGATGACGATCGCCTACTTCGATTGCTTTTCGGGCATCAGCGGGGACATGATCTTAGGCGCCTTAGTCGATGCCGGCCTCGACTTCGACCGGCTGCGGGAGGAGCTGGCGAAGCTCCCGGTCGCCGGCTACCGGGTCGAGCGGCGACGGGTCAAGAAGCACGAGATCGCCGCGACGAAGGTCGACGTCCTGGTCGAGACGCCCGACGGCTACGCCCTGGCCGACGTGATCGAGCATGAGCATCCGCATCATCATCACGATCATGACCACGCGCACGACCATCCTCACCCGCACGCGCATGCCCACGGGCCGGCCCGTCGATTGGGAGAGATTCTTGAGGTGATCGAACGGAGCGGACTCGACCCGGCGGTGCGACAGCGGGCGGCCGCCATCTTCGACCGGCTCGCCGCGGCGGAGGCGGCGATGCACGGCACGACGAAAGACACGGTGCTTCTGCACGAGGTCAGCGGCTTAGACGCGCTCATCGACATCGTCGGCGCGTGCATCGGACTGCATCTGCTCAGCATCGAGGAAGTGTACGCGTCCGCCCTCCCCGTCGGCAGCGGGTTCGTGCGTTGTGCCCACGGCCGGATGCCGGTCCCGGCCCCGGGCGCGCTCGAACTCCTCCGTGGGACGCCGGTCTACCAGACGCAGACGCGAGGGGAGGTCGTCACGCCGACCGGCGCGGCCATCATCACAACCGTGGCGAACGAGTTCGGGCCGATGCCCCGGATGGTGCTCGACCGCGTCGGCTACGGGGCGGGGACGAAAGATTTCGCGGAGCACCCAAACCTGCTGCGTGTCTGCATCGGGCAGAAGGGCTGAGCGGAAGCCATCCCTTCCCTCATCATTCCTTCCTGAACCACGAACCCCTCCAGGCACCCACCATCCTGCACGCTTCCTCTTGACCCGACAAGATAAATGTATATACTTTCTTGAACGACAGGCGCAGATGGGACGGCGGGCTGGCGTTAACCTGACATCGACTGTGAGGGAGAGCACACCATGAATGACTCCGAGGAGTTTATCATTAATAAGCCACAGGTGATCCATGAGGTCTTCGATGAGGAAGTGGTCGTCGTCAACTTAGGGAACGGCAACTACTACAGCCTGGAGCACGCTGGCGCGGCGATCTGGGGGTTGATCGAGCAGGGGACGTGTGTGGGAGACATCGTCGAAGGTCTCGTCCGCCAGTACGAGGGGGACCGTGGGGTGATCCAACAGGCGGTCCAGGCCTTCGTCAGTGAACTGCAGCAGGAAGCCCTCATCGTTCCGGCGCCTGCCCACGAGTCCACCCGCGTGCATGGGCAACCGGCTCCGGCCGACAGCGGGTCGAGTCCAGACAAGCGTCCGTTCGAAGTCCCCCGGCTCCAGACATACACGGACATGCAGGAATTGATGCTGCTCGACCCGATCCATGAGGTCGACGAAACCGGCTGGCCTCGCGCGAAACCAGAGGACACCGACGAGCAGCGATGACGATGTCTCAACACGATCCGTTGAATCCGCCGGATGCGGTCGCTTTTTTTCGAGCCGCCTGCCAGGCCTTTCGACAGGCTGAACAGGCGGCGGGCGGCACGATCGACCGGGTGTACCGGATCGGGGGCTATCCGGTCCGGCTGCGTTTTGCGGGCGCGGCCTTGATCCCGCGTCTCGTCCCGGCTCTGGCGCACCATGAGGCACTGTCCGACGGGCCCCCCCCGGCCCTGTCGATCTGTCTCTGGGACAGCGCCTCGCTCGGCACGCGGATGCCGCCGCCGCCCTGGTCGTGGGATGACTACCGTGCGCGAGGAGAGGTGCGCGGGTACAACGACGGCCACATCTCCACCGCGTTCGCGATGGGGTCCGGAGTGTTGAGTCTGTTGGACGCCAGCCAGAACTTAGCGCTGTACTGGGTTCACGATGCCCGGCAGCTTCCCGCTTACGAGAGCGGCGCCCCGTTGCTCACGATCTTCTCCTGGTGGATGGGCCGCCACGATCGCCAGTTGGTGCACGCCGGGGCGGTCGGCCTGCCAGCCGGAGGGGTGCTGCTGGCGGGCCGGGGCGGGACGGGTAAGTCCACCACCGCCCTGTCCTGTCTCCATTCCCCGTTATCCTACGTCAGCGACGACTATTGCCTGCTGGCGACGAAGCCCGGTCCTTACGCGTACAGCCTGTACAACTCCGCCAAGCTGGACGCGGAGAGTCTCAGAAGGCTGCCACATCTGGCGCCAGCGCTCGCGCAGGCCGACCAACTCGACGGGGGAAAAACCCTCCTGTTTCTTCGTGAACGGTACCCGGACAGCATAACGACCGGGTTTCCTGTACGCGCCATCCTGTTGTCCCGCGTGACGGGCCGGGTCGAGACGACGGTCAGACCGGCATCCCCGACGGAGGGCCTCAAGGCCCTGGCGCCGAGCACGATCTTCCAGTTGTCCGGCGCGCACCATGCGGCGTTGCAGACGATGGCGCAGGTGGTGAAGCAGGTGCCGTGCTATCACCTGGAACTGGGGACGGAGGTGTCCCGTATTCCGGAGGTGATCGCGGGGGTCTTATCCGCGTGTAACCCATGAACCCCGACTTCTTCATCAGCGTCATCGTCCCGGTGCACAACGGCGCCGCGTTCCTGGCCGACGCGGTTGAGAGCATCCAGCGGCAGGGGGACGCCCCCCTGGAGATCATCATCGTCGATGACGGGTCGACGGACGGGACGGCACAGCTCATCCCACGGCTTACCGGCAACATCCGGGCGGCGGCTCAGTCCAACCGCGGGCCGGCGGCGGCCCGGAACACCGGACTACGGATGGCGCGCGGGAACGTGATCGGGTTCTTAGACGCGGACGACCTGTGGCCGGCCAACAAGCTGGCGCTCCAGCTTGCCTGTCTCGCGGATCATCCCGACATCGGCATCGTCCATGGAAGCATTCAGTGTATAAGGACGAAGGATGAAGGACGAAGGACGAAAAACGAAACATTCTCGGACCCGTACCTCGGCCTGCAATTAGGGAGCGCCCTGTGCAGGGC
>JACQVL010000271.1 GCA_016209865.1 Candidatus Latescibacterota bacterium
GCTGTCATTCCCGCGAAACCATATTGTCATAATACAGACGCCCGAACCGCTTGTCAAGTGCCTACGCCACCAGTTCCGCGTCCGCGTCTGTTTCTGGAACGATGGTCTCCGTCGGTCGCTCCGTTTCCACGCGCCAGACGAGACGGACGACCCAGATCGCCAGGATGATTTCCAGGCCAATTAATGACCACGCGAGGGGGCTCATAGCATTCTCCTTGCGATGTTGACATAGACGATTATTTGAACAACTGTCGCTCTGGCGTCGTCCCGCGTGCGAGGGCGAAGCGCATCCAGCCATAATAGATGAGGCCGGCGGTCAGCGTACTCGTGATCAGGCCGCTGAACAGTTGGGTGACGCCTGTATAATACCCGACGGCGAACCCGGCGGCCCAGGCCACGAATGCGGCGGGGTTGAGGTTCATGTCCGATCCTCGCGCGTGCTCATACCGTCCTCGGCGCTCCGGGAAGGCCCAGTAATCGAGGATGACCGTGATGGCGATCGGGCTGACCACCCAGGCGAGGAACCCCACCCACCAGTTAGCCAGTTTGTCCAGGCCGAGGAAACTCCCCGCGAACCCGACGAGCCCGGTCAGTATCGTCGCCACCCGCCGTGTGAACTCCTGATTCCGTGCGATCGGGAGAGGCGGTGCAGAGAACGCCAGACCCGACGCATAGACCCCACCCTGGACGGTTGACTGTGCCCCGAACCACAGGGCAACCCAGGCCAGGAATCCCAGGCCGAGGGTATTCGTGATCAAGAAAATGTTGAAGTCGCCCGTATGCGCCGCTCCGATCGCGCCGCCCCAATACTGGAGCGTGACGAGTATGGCGTATGCGGACAGGATGCCGATCGCGGCGTGTTTCCCGTTCTTCCAGAAGCGGGCCAGGTCGGAGATGATCGTCACCCCGACCAGCCAGCCGCCCGCCGCCATGTCGAACCCGGTCAGGACGTTCACTTTTGGCGTCCATGTCTTGTCCCAGAGCGCGACCAACCCGCCCGCGCTCCGGAGCGTGAGGATGAGTACCAGGCCGAAAATGACCATGAATCCCGGCACGGCGAACCAGTCAATGTACGCCAGCCAGCGGATTTTGATGACAGCCGGCAGGATAAACAGCGCACCGATGGCGACGGTGGCGACGATCCAGAGGAAGGAACCGGGCGCCGCGCCGATCTGCTCGATGAACCCATCGCGCGTGATGTTCAAGATGACCGCAAACCATCCCATGTTCACGATACCCATGATGACGTTGGGGAGCACGACCCCGGAGCGGCCGTAGCTGTACCGGTAGAGCAGCGCGCTCGAGTATCCGGTGCGCGCAGCCGCCACGCCGATCAACACCCCGACGATCCCGTTGCACAGTGTGCCGAAGAAAATAATCGGCATCGACATCCGCAGCGGGAAGGCCTGGCCGACCAGCCCACCCACGAGGAAGCTGGACAGGACGAGCACCCAGCCCGCTAAGATGAGGGAATTGTTCCAAAACCCGAGCCGGTGAGACAGTGGAACCTTCGACCGCGCCGCATCACCGACCGTGGCGACCTGTGAAGGGGGTGTCTCCGATTGCGCCATAATGCCTCCTCTCTCACTGTTACCCTTTCAGTCCTGTGAGTGCGATCCCCTGGATGAATGTCTTCTGTGCGAAGAAGAAGAGAATCAGGACGGGCAGGACGACGAGCGTGGATGCCGCCATCAGCATGTGCCACTGCGTCCCGCCGTGCTGACTCTGGTAGAACTGGAGGCCGAGGGAGAGGGTGAACGTTTCTTGCTTGGTGAGGTAGATCAGCGGGCCGAGGAAATCGTTCCAGGCGTATATGAAATGGAAGAGTGCGACCACCATCAGCGCCGGACGCGCGAGCGGGACGATCACATCCTTAAAGATGCGCAGCTCCGAGCATCCGTCGATCCGGGCGGCTTCTGAGAGGTCGAACGGGATCGTCAGGAAGAACTGGCGGAGCAGGAAGATGTTGAACGCGCTCCCGAAGAACGCGGGCACCCACAGCGGCCGGTTCGTCCCGATCCAGTGCAGCGTCCGGAACACCCCGTACAGCGGGATCATCGTGACCGGGAACGGGATCATCATCGTGGACAGGGAGAGGATGAAGAGCGCGTCCCGGCCCGGCCAGCGGATGCGGGCAAATCCGTAGGCGACCAGGGAACAGGAGAGCAGGGTGCCGATTATCCCAAGGATGCAGATGGCGAGCGTATTCTTCGCGTACTGGAAGAACGGGATGTAATTCACCGCGTCGAGGTAGTTCCGGATCAGGATCGGGCGGGGAATCCACTCCGGCGGGAGTTTCATCACCTGATCGATCGGTTTCAGTGACGTCGAGATCATCCACAGGAGGGGAAACAGAAACACGCACGACAGCGCGATCAGGATGGCGTGAATCATGAAAGGACGAAGTATGAAGGACGGACGAAAAGGACGAAGTATGAAGGACGAAGGACGAAAAGGAAGAATGAAAAAGGGCTGTTGCCCTTCCTTTTTCATCCTTTGTCCTTGCCGTTTCATTTCGTCCTTCATCCTTTGTCCTTGCCGTTTCATTTCGTCCTTCATCCTTGCTCTCACTTCCCCGCATAGTAGACATGTCTCTCCGACACCTTCGTGGCGATGAGCGTCAGGCCGAGGATGAGCAGGAACAGCATCCACGCCATCGCGCAGGCATAGCCCATCCGGAGGTAGGTGAACGCGTTATCGTACAGGTACATCGTGTAGAACAGTGTCGCGCGGGCCGGACCGCCGCCCGTCATCACGTACGGGACGGCGAACACCTGCATCACCCCGATGATGCCGAGAATCAGGTTGAAATAGATAACCGGCGAGATCATCGGGAGGGTGATGTGGCGGATTTTGTGGTGCCAGGACGCGCCGTCGAGGTCGGCGGACTCATAGAGATGGACGGGCACGTCCTGAAGCCCGGCCAGGTAGACGACGACCGCCCGGCCGATTCCCCAGAGACTCATCAACACGAGGGCGGGCTTGGCCCAGGCAGGATCGACGAGCCAGCGGGGACCGGGCAGACCAATTGCCCCCAGGGCATAGTTCACGACCCCATACTGGGCGTTGAACATCCACAGCCAGAGGATGGCGAGTGCGATCATCGGGACGAGGGAAGGGACGAAGAAGATCGCCCGGTAGAACACCATGCCGCGCACCTTCGTGTTGAGCAGCAGAGCGAGCGCGATCCCGCAGATCAGGTCGAGCGGCAGCGCGAAGGCAGCGTAGAACCCGGTATTCGACAGCGCCTTCCAGAAGACCTCGTCGGTGAACAGATCGCGGTAATTGTCCAGGCCGATCCAGGCGGCCGGGGTAAGGACGGAGTATTCGCACAGGCTGTAGTAGAGGGAAGCGAGAATGGGGTACAGTTCCCAGGCGACCAGGCCGATCAGCCAGGGCGAGACGAACAGCAGGCCGTTGCGCAGGTCACAGCGTTGTTGGCGGGACATTTACGCAACCGTCACCGGCCTGCCGGTCTGGGCGGAATCGTAGACGGCCCGGACGAGTTGCAGGGAGCGCTTCGCTTCCGCGCCGTCGATGCGCGGCGTACCGCCTTCGCGGACGACGCGGACGATGTCCTCGATGACGTTCTTCGGGCCGTCGTACGGGAAGGGGTCGGACTCCGATTCGCCGGGGATTTGCCATACCTCGATCTTGTTACTGGCCGTCATCACCACGCCACGATCGCCATGGATCTCCATCCGGGGCGGGAAATCGTGCGGGCAGGTCGTCGTCCCCAAGATCGTCCCGACCGCGCCGTTCTGGAACGCGATCATCGCCATCCCTAAGTCTTCCGTTTCGATCTTGTGGGTGAACACCCCGATCTGGCCCCAGACGGTCTTGGGCGGTCCCATCAGCCAGACGAGGAGGTCGATCTGGTGGACTGTCTGGTTGATGAGCGACCCGCCCCCGTCCAGTTTCCAGGTGCCGTGCCACCCCTCGTAGTAGGCGTCGCTCCGGTACCACTTCAGCCGGGCCTCGCCCAGGATGAGCTTCCCCAGCCGGCCCTCCTGGATCGCCTGCCGGAGGCGGACGTTGTCGGCGACGTACCGGGACTCGAAATCGACAGCCAGGATGACGCCTGCTTGCTTGCAGGCCGCAATCATCGTATCTGCCCGCTCCAGGGTCACCTCGATCGGCTTCGTCGAGATCGCGTGCTTGCCCGCCTGGGCGGCGGCGATGACAAAATCGGCGTGCGTCCCGCTGGGGGTCATCACCATGATGGCGTCGATATCCGTGCGGTCGAGCAGCCGCCGGTAGTCGTCGTACCACTCGATCCCATACTTGGCTGCCGCTTTTTGGCCTCGTGCGGGGTCGATGTCCGCGACCGCGACGAGCCGCGCGCCGGCCATCTGGTGGATCAGTTCCGCGCGGGACGCCCCCATCCCAAGCCCGATCACCCCGAACCCGACTGTATCTGCAGACATTGGCGCTCCTCTGGGTAGAAAAACGGCTCTGCCAGGGGTTGAAGCAGAGCCTCTCAACAGAGTGACGAGTGACAAGTGACGAGCAAATTTAGAGCGAAGCATCGCGTCGTTCCTGAGACCCTTCGCTGCGCTCAGGGTGACATGGCGTGAGCGGTTCTTAATCTCAACCTTCTTTTACTCGTCACTCGTCACTTGTCACTGCTATTCTTCAAACCGTCCCGACCCGACGGACAAGAACTCATTCGCTAACAACTCGCGGATAACGGCCACCTTCTCCTGCGACCGCATCCCGATCTCGCGTTTGACTTCCTCGCTCGCCAGTTCATCGACACAGCCGACTCGCTCGACGTACTCGGCGATGAGCTCTTCCTCCCAGTCGGCGCTGGCGTTGGCGGTGACGTAGACAGAATAGGTTCTGATGGGCAACGGATAATCATCCGGAATCATCGCCTGCACGTCCCGGATCACTTCATTGACCCTTATTTCCTGCACCCCTCTGTCCTTCAGTTCCTTGATCATCTCATTCAGGTCATTGAATGTGATCTTCACTGCCCAAACTCCTTTCTGTCTGCGCCGAGTGTTCGTCAGATCGGCGTAGAGACACGGACGCGCATACGGATGCGCCGGAAGGAACGCACACGACGCCACCGGTACGGCCGGACGGCTGGGCGTGGTCCATTCCAGTTAATCATACAAAATCCTCCGGTCTACACCAGACCTGCTTATACCCTAACAGAACCTCCCGGCGATGTCAAGCTCTTTTTCATGGTGTGGCTGCGAATTTTCCTGATGGACTTTTGGGAGAGAGAATGTTATTTTTAAAAATATCAACATGTTGTTCGGAGTTGTCCGCCGCTGAAAAGGAGTCTTCCCGATGAAATTGAAGCTCGCATTGCCCAAAGGCAGCTTACAAGAATCCACGATGGAACTGATGCGGAGAGCGGGGTTCCACTGTTCCCTCAGCAGCCGATCCTACTTTCCCTGGGTCGATGACGAGGAACTGGACGCGATGCTCATCCGCGCGCAGGAGATCGCCCGGTACGTCGAGGACGGGGTGTTCGATGCCGGACTGACGGGCAAGGACTGGATCCTGGAGACGGGCGCGGTGGTCGTGGAAGTGGCGGACCTGGTGTACGCCAAGCAGACCCGTCAGCCGTTCCGGTGGGTCCTGGCCGTCCCGGAGAATTCGCCCATCCAGACCGTCCATGACCTCGAAGGTAAGCGGATTTCGACGGAGATCGTCAACCTGACTCGAGCGTACCTGGAGAAGCACGGTGTCCGGGCGGACATCGAATTCTCCTGGGGAGCGACGGAGGCGAAGGCCCCCGACTTAGCGGACGCGATCGTCGACGGGACGGAGACGGGGAGTTCGCTCCGGGCGAACAAGCTGCGGGTGCTGGACACCATCTTAGAATCGACGACGAAGCTGATCGCTAACACGTCGAGCTGGGAAGACCCGTGGAAGCGGCACAAGATCGAGAACGTCGCCATGCTGCTGCAAGGAGCGATCCTGGCGGACGGCATGGTGGGGCTGAAGATGAACGTGAGCCGGAACGACCTGGATCAGGTGCTCGGTCTCCTGCCCGCCCTGAAGCGGCCGACCATCTCCGGCCTGGCGGACGAACAGTGGGTCGCGATCGAGGTGATCATCGATGAATCAGCGGTGCGCGAACTCATCCCGGCGCTGAAGCGGGCGGGGGCACAGGGGCTGGTGGAGTATCCGTTGAATAAGGTGATCTATTGAGAGCAGTGACGAGTGACGAGTAAAACAGGCTAAATGATGAACGCTGACTTCCTCCACACCATCAAGCCGGGCATTCGGGCGATGAAAGGCTATACCCTCGTCCAGCCGGTCTGTCCGATCAAACTCAACCAGAACGAATGTCCGTTCGACGTCCCGGTTGACCTGAAGCGCGACATCCTGGCTGAGGCCGCCGGCCGCGACTGGGGCCGGTATCCCGATTTCGTGCCGACGGCGGTCAAGGCGAAAATCGGGGCGTACAACGGGGTCGCTCCGGACGGCGTGCTCATCGGCAACGGGTCGAACGAACTCATCCAGGCGACGTTCATCGCCACCGTCTCTAAGGGCGACCGGGTCGTCCTCGCCGTCCCGACGTTCACCCTCTACGGCCTGATGAGCACGGCGATGGACGGGGAGTTGTGCCCGGTACGATTGCGGCCCGATCTGTCGTTCGACGTCGACCGGCTCGTCGCAGAGGCCGGACATCCGGGCACGAAGCTGGTCATCCTCTGCTCGCCCAACAACCCGACCGGCTCCTTCATCACCCCGGATGACGTCGCGCGCATCGCGGACGCGACGCCCGGCCTCGTCGTCGTGGACGAGGCCTACCATGAGTTCGCAGGACTGACGAACATCGGACTGCTCGCCCGGTATCCCAACCTGGTGATCACCCGGACGTTCTCCAAAGCGTTAGGCGCGGCGGGCCTGCGCATCGGCTACCTGATCGCCCGGCCGGAGATCGCCCGGGAGATCGAGAAGGTGAAGCTCCCCTACAACGTCAATCAGGTCTCCCTGATCGCCGCCATGCGCCTGTTGGATGAACGCGCCCTGATCGAGGAGCGGGTCGGGTTCATCCGTGCGGAACGGCAGCGCGTGTTCGAGCGCCTCTCCCGGACCGAGGGCGTCCGGCCATTTCCGTCCGTCGCGAATTTCATCCTGTTCGAAGTCGACCGGGATGTCAGGCAGGTCTTTCACGGCCTGATCGAGCGCGGGGTGCTGATTCGGGATGTCAGTCACTACCCGATGCTCGACCGGGCGATGCGGGTGACTATCGGACTGGAGGCGGAGAATGAGGCGTTCTTGAAGGCACTGGAAAAGGTGATGACACAGACTCGCTCATGAGCAAGCGTACCCCCTCCCCACACAAGACTTCTGCTCCCCTCGACACAAGCCTGAAGCGCACCTTCCAGCGCAGGCTGCTGAAATGGTACACCGAACACGGCCGCGACCTCCCGTGGCGGGAGACGTCCGACCCCTACCATATCCTCGTCTCCGAGATCATGCTCCAGCAGACGCAGGTGGAGCGGGTGCTTCCGAAGTACCATGAATTCCTGGGGAAGTACCCGACCCTGGAAGACCTGGCGGGTGCATCCGTTCAGGAAGTCACACAGGCCTGGTACCCGCTCGGCTACAACATCCGGCCCGTCCGCCTGCACACGATCGCGCGCGAAGCGGTGGAACAGCACGGGGGACGGCTTCCCGACGACCCGGAGGTGCTGCAATCGTTCAAAGGGATCGGCCGGTACACGGCGGGCGCCATCCTCTCCTTCGCGTTCCAGAAAGCCGCGCCCATCCTCGACACGAATGTTATGCGGGTGCTCCATCGCATCTTTCTCGGTCCGGGCGACCCGAAGCGGGGCAACGTCCGGCAGGTGCTGTGGGAACTGGCGGAACGACTCATTCCGACCAAGCGTGCGTACGACTTTAATCAAGCTCTGATGGATTTCGGCGCGCTCGTCTGCACGGCGAAAAAACCCGCCTGTCTCCTCTGCCCGATGAACGACATCTGCAAGGCCGGACCGATGTGAATCCCTTTCGTCCTTACTCCTTCGTCCTTGCCTTAAAAATACGTCGCCACGCTGAACAGCACCGCCCGGCCGGGGGTGATGTTGTTCACCCCGTCCGCCGTCCGGCGGTACTGGTACTCCAGTTTCAACGCAGTGTCCTCTGCCGGACGAAAGTTCAGGCCGACCGTCACCCGTTGCTGTCCGTCTCCTTTGACGGCCGTGTCAAAATCGACCGCGTCAAACCGGACGACCCCGGTCAGGCTGGAGTTGGGGAGGACGGGCGACAGGCGGGTGAGGAACCGGTACCCGACCTGGGCGTAGACGCCTTGCTGGTCGCTGGCCAGGAACCCCTTGAGCTGGCGGGGGAGGTCGACATGGGCGTGCGCGTACTCGCCCTGCAGGGAGAACGCCCCGCGCCGGTACTCCAGGTCCGCGCCGAAGATCGAGAGGTACTGCCGGTTCTCGACAGGGAGGCCGTCCCGGCTGGAGACGTTGTACTGCCCGGCGTGGAACGATCCGCCGAACTCCAGCCCGCGTGACGGACTGATCGCCACCCGTCCGACCGCCGCCGGCACGTTATTGTTGTCCTCCTCTAAGCTGCCCCGCCCGTCCTTGATGCTCGTCACCGCGTTGCTGATGACCCCTTCATTGAACCCGTTCACCGCGTAGAGTTCGTACGTCAGCCGGGTTGAGAGCGACGGATAGAACGCCCCCCAGAAGCCTATGCCCGCCTCTGAGAGGGTCGATGGAATGATCTCAGTCGTGACGAGCGGGCGGTCGGTCAATTCGTTCTGCGGCGCGTCGTGCGTCAGGTTGAACTTGCCCAGCGGGGAGAGGATGATCCCGGCCCGAACGTTGAGTTCTTCACGCACTTCAAGATCGACGACCACGTACTCGAGTTTGATCTCTTCTCCCCCGTTCTCGAACTCGATCTCTGAGCCGAGACGGACACGATCCGTGACGACCGAGTACGTGAAGAGATTAAACCGGTGCAGCGTGAACGCGACTTCTTCGGTGATTCCGCCTTCCCGTTCGGCCCGGAACTGAAAATCCCCGTACCCTCCGATCGTCGTCTTCCCCCCTAAGCGGGTGATGAACGGTTTATCGTAGATGCCGCCCGACACGAACGGGCGCGAGGCGCTCGACACCGAATCCTGCGCCGTCTGAGCAGACCCGGACTGGATGTCGAGCGCAACTGCGACGACGATGAAGCTGATCAGGCTGAGTGTCCAGTGTTTCATCATGCCGTACTCCCCACCTTTTATCCGAGATGAATCGTCACCGTCGTGCCTGCGACGTCGACCGCATACGCGAGCAACGACTGTTTCGCCGGGCCGTTGATGACCCTGCCCTCAAAATCGTACACCGACCCATGGCAGGGACAGCGCAACGCCAGACGGGTTTTGCGGACCTGGCATCCGAGATGGGTGCAGATCGTCGAGACCGCCCGGTACTCCTCCGCTCCGGTCCGGATGAGCAGGAGCGGGTCGCTCAGCCGGGAGGGTTTCACATGGATCGCACCGCCGACTTCTGCGAGTTCCTGGAACATCGCGGTGTCAACGACGAGGCGGCCGTTTTGAGGCGCCACCTCCAGGGTCGTCATCGCCGCGCATCCCAGGGCGAGACCCGTGCCGAGTAATGCCATGCCCGATTGTGTGAGGAATGACCGGCGGGAGAGGACAGGATGGGACATGGAACGGCTCCGAAGAGTAGTGACGAGTGACGAGTCAAGAATGTCTTCTTGTTTTCGCAAGAATGACAAGCTATACAAATATTGAAATTTTTTAACTTGTCACTGGTCACTTGTCACTCGTCACCGCCTTTACAACGAATTCAAAAACGCGATCAACGCGCGGCGGTCCGCCTCGCTCAGGCTGAGGAAGCGGTCGCGCGCGCCCTGGGCTTCCCCGCCGTGCAGCCGGATGGCCTCAGCCAGGTCGGACGTGCGCGCGTCGTGCAGGTACACCGGCAGGCCGCCGAGGAACCGCCCGACGAGCCGCAGCCCCCAGAGCGGCCGGGTACGCCATTCGGTCCCGGTCGCGTCGTGGTCGGGCCGGCCGTCCGCCAACTCCGGCCCCAGGTCGTGGAGGAGCAGGTCGGAGTAGAGATGAACGTCCTGGTTGCTCAACTGCGGGATGTCGTGAGGCCCGGTTCGCATCGTCGGGACGTGGCACGTGGCGCAGCCGATCGACTGGAACACCTGCTCACCCTGCGTCACGGCCGGGGTGATCCTCCCACGGGCGGGGGGCGCGAGCAGCCGGAGGTACATGACGGTCTGCAGGACGGTGGCGGCGGAGATCTCCGGGTCGGCGACCTCATCCCCCACGCTCACCCCGTGTCCCAGCGGATTCGGATTCTCCACCGGCCGGTATTCGCTCGTCATGCCGATATCCTGATGGTACGCCCCGACGACCTGTGCGAGTAATGAAGTATTATTGGCTTTCAGGCCGAACCGTCCGATGTTCAGACCCGGCCTGCCGCCCACTTCGGTCACCGGGACGAAGTCGGCGGCCGGGACCCGGTTGGCCCGGCCGGAGATGCCGTCCCCGTTCGCATCTCCGGGGTCCTCACGGGAGAGGATTTCCGACTCCGGGATGGCCTCGATCAGCCCCATGCCGAAGACGGGGGGACCGGCACGCGGTGAGGTGAGGGCTCCTGACGGAAGCGTCTCTGGCGGTACGCCCGGTATGCTGAACTGCTGGAGTTGCGGCTCTCCCGTCAGCAGCGGGTCTCCGCCGGGGACGGTGAACCGGAAGAAGGTGACCGACGACGGCCCGCGCCCGTCCCCCGGATGGCAGCCCGCACACGCGGTATGGTTGAAGAGAGGGCCGAGCCCCTCTTTGATCGTGAAGACGTGGTCAAAGTTCCCGTCGCCCTGACTGAACATCACATTCAGATGCGGTGCGAGACCAGGCAGAGGGGCATCGAAGGTCTCACCCTCCTTCGGCGGGTTGGTCACGAGCGCGTTGCAACCGGTGAACAGGAACAGGCCGGCCAGGACCGCCGTGACAGTTCGAATGAATCGTGGATGAGGGAAGCGAGTGTGTTTCATAGTAGAACCTCGTGATCATATCAACCCGAATACCCGTATGCCTTGATTCAGGATGAACAACAGCAGAAACGCGATGGCCAGCGGCAGGAGTCCGCTGACCACCGCCCATCTGGTGCTCTTCGTCTCCTGGTAGACCGTCCAGATCGTCGTGGAGCAGGGGTTGTGCAGGAGGGAGAAGAGCATCAGGCTGATGGCGGTCATCAGCGTCCACCCGTGCTGGCCGACCAGCAGGTGCTGGAGCTGAGCCAGGTTGTCGATCTCCACCATCCTCCCCGCGCTGGTGTAGGCCATCAGGATGGTGGGGACGACGATCTCGTTCGCCGGGATGGCGATGATGTATGCTAAGAGAATCACCCCATCCAGGCCGACCGCGTGTCCCGCCGGGTTCAGCCAGCCGGAGGTCCAGTCGGTCAGGCTCTGCCCGGACACCTGAAGGTTGCTCAGCAACCAGATCGCCCCGCCCGACGGCGCGGCCATCACCACCGCCCGCCACAGGACGAACAGCGTCCGGTCGATGATGGAGGTGTACAGGACGCGCAGGACGTTGGGACGCCGGTACGGCGGGAGTTCGAGGGTAAAGCTGCTGGCCTCCCCTTTCAGGACGGTGCGGGAGAGCAGAGCGGAGACGAGCAGGGTCATCAGTCCGCCGATGACGACGATGAGGACGAGCGACCCGGCGGCCGCGATCGCGGCCAGGGACGGGGGAAACGCGGCGGCGACGAACAGGGTGGCCAGCATGATCAGCGTCGGCCAGCGGCCGTTGCAGGGCATGAAGTTGTTGGTCAGGATGGCGATCAACCGCTCGCGGGGGGAGTCGATGATCCGGCAGGCGATGACCCCCGCCGCGTTGCAACCCAGCCCCATGCTCATCGTCAACGCCTGTTTGCCGTGTGCGCCCGCTTTCTTGAAGAGATGATCGATGTTGAACGCGACGCGCGGCAGGTAGCCCAGGTCTTCCAGGATGGTGAAGATCGGGAAGAAGATCGCCATCGGCGGCAGCATCACCGAGACGACCCAGGCCAGCCCGCGATAGACCCCGTGCCACAGGAAGCCGGTCACCCACCACGGCAGGCCAGCTCCCGCAAACAGCGCAGCCCCGTGATCTTCGACCCAGAAGAGGAAGGAGGCGAGCAGGGCTGACGGATAGTTGGCGCCGACGATGGTCACCCAGAACACCCCCGCTAAGAGCACGAACATGAGGGGGAGGCCCCACACTTTCGACGTGACGATCCGGTCGATCCGCTGGTCGAGATGGGCGTAGCGCGAGCCCTGCTGGCGCACGACTCGACTGGTGATCGCTTCAGCATCCGTGTAGATGGATTCTACGATCTTGTCGCGGAATGCGACATCCATCGTCCGCTGGAGGGCTTCGGCCCTGGCCAGAATCTCCCGTGCCGTCGCGGGACCGGGCGCGGTCATCGTCTGGTTGTCCAGTTGTCCCTCGTTCATCACGTGACCTCCAGTGACAGAGCAGGCTCTTCCGCTTTTCGCTCCGGGGATTGTCCCGCCCCGGCCAATCGGAGGAGTTCCCCGCTTTCCAGGGCCTGACGGATCCGGTAGTCGCCGTCGAGCAGCCGCATCGCCACCCACCGGGCGTTGGGCAGGCCTGGGTAAGCGGCTTCGAGCAGGGGCACCAGCTCGGCCACCGCCCGGTTCAGGTCTGGATTCCCGGTGATCCGGTGCGGGGTCGTCTGGGTCTGTCCCTCGATGATCTCAGCGACAGTGCGCATCAGCAGACCCAGTCCTTCGCCCAGCCGGGCTGCGGTGGGGACGACCGGGACGCCTAAGTCGCGGGCGAGCGCCCGGTGATCGACGTCGATCCCCTTGCGACGCGCCTCGTCCATCAGGTTCAGACAGACGACGACTCTGTCGGTGATCTCGAGCACCTGTAACACCAGGTTCAGGTTCCGCTCCAGCACCGTGGCATCGACGACGACGACCGTACAGTCCGGCTTGCCGAACAGGATGAAATCGCGGGCGATTTCCTCATCGACCGAGGCGGAGAGCAAAGAATACGTCCCCGGTAGGTCGATGATCTTGTACCGTTTCCCGTTGAACTCGAACCCGCCTTCAGCCCGGACGACGGTCTTCCCCGGCCAGTTGCCGGTGTGCTGTTTCAGGCCGGTCAGGGCGTTGAAGACGGTGCTCTTCCCGACGTTCGGGTTGCCCGCTAACCCCACCACATAATCCCAGTCGTCGACCTGGATGCCCATCTGCACCAGGTGCGCGTGCAGGGCGCAAGACTCGCAATGATGGCCACTGGGTGGCTTAGGTGCCATAGAAGAGGTTCCTTGTATCAGTGACGAGTGACCAGTGACGAGTCAGGAGCAAAAAAAAGAACCCTGGCCTTCTGAAACTATTTCTCTACTCGTCACTGATCACTGCTCTTTTCCCTTCGCCTCAATCCAGATCCAATCCGATTGCTCCCGGCGGAGCGCGATCAGGGCGCCGCGCACCCGGTAGGCGGTCGGTTCCCCGAACGCGCTCTGCATCACCGGCTCGATCAGGACGCCGGGGGTGATGCCCAGGTCGAGGAACCGGCGGCGCGTCAGGCCCTGGCACATCGGGTCGAGCGCCGTGACGCGTCCCTGCTCCCCCACGGTCAAGGTCGTCAACCGTTCGACCGGCCGGCCTGGAGCGGCCTGCGGCGCCTCATGCACCCAGATGTTGGCCGCCACCACCGGGGCCAGGACGTGTTCCACCGCGTCGGCTTCGACGACCAGGCGCGTCGAGGTGGCTTCGACGACCGTCACCACCATCCCCAGCCCCAGCCCGGCGGCCACGATCTGGGCGTACACCTCGGGCGGCTCATCCTCGATGTGGACGATCTGCGCCGGTCTGGCTGTCTCCCAGTCGACCAGGGAGCAACCGGTCATCGCCGGTATCTCACCGGTGGATGTGGGAATCGGATCACCCTGCGGGTCGAAGGCCGGATGGCCGAGGGCAGCGTCCATCCGATCCAGGTCGGCCACCGACAGGGTGTGCTCCAGCCGATGGGCGCGCGCGTGGATCTCCTCCATCGGCACCTCCGTCTCGTCGGCTAAGTACCGCTCGAACAGCCGATGGGCGCGGACGACCTGCAGCGCCCAGTGGTAGCCGTCCGGGGAGAGCCGTAAACCGTCCCCGGTCGCCGTCAGGAGACCCTGCGCTTCCATCCGCTGGACGAGCCCCAGTGCGTCGTTCGTCCCGATCCTGAGCATGCTCGCTACCGACTCGACAGACGCGAGACGGCGCTCATGCTGTCGCTGATGGAGGTGCATCAGCGCATCCTCGATCGCCTGGCGCGAGAGGAGCCGCCGTCTGCGCTGCCACCGGACATACAGCCCGCGATCAGGCCATAACAACACGAGGACGAGGACAAGGATGACGATCCAGATGACCATACGGCAGCGCTCCACCCTTATCTGGTGACTTTTCTGGCCCGATCGACGAGGACACTGCTGGCGACCTGGTGACCGATGTGATGCTCGACCATCCCGACCTTGACGAGCAGCGGCCCGTTGAACGGCTCTTTCTTGATCACATTCACGGTCGCGTCCGGGACGAGCCCCAGGTCGGCCAGGTACCGCAGCATATCCGGGTCGCTGTCGGGCACCCGGCGGACGATGACGGACTGACCGGGCTGGGCGTCCACCAGCAGGCTATACCGGCTGGTATCGACGATCCCGTCCTTCGTCGGGATGGGGTCGCCGTGCGGGTCGATCGTCGGATAGCCGAGCACTTCATCCATCCGGGCCTCGAATTCCTCGGAGATGACGTGCTCCAGCCGCTCCGCCTCGGCATCGACCTGATCCCAGCCGAACCCTAACGCCTCGGCCAGGTACAGTTCGAGCAGCCGGTGATGTCGGATGATCTCGAGCGCGACCTTCCGGCCGGCGTCCGTGAGCGCAATCCCCTGGTACGGGGTATGCGCCACCAGCCCCATCTCCGCCAGCTTCTTCATCATGTTCGTGACCGAGGCGGCCGACACCGCCATCCGCTCGGAGACAGCGGTGGTGCTGACCACCTCGACGTTCCCCAGGAGTTTGTAGACGACCTTGAGGTAGTCCTCAGCGGCTGGTGAAAGCATGTCTGCCCGTCCTTCCGGTACCTCCGCCCCATGCCCTGGAGTGGCGTCTACCCGCTCTCCCGCGATTTGTTCATACTAAAGA
>JACQVL010000272.1 GCA_016209865.1 Candidatus Latescibacterota bacterium
AGTCGGGCATCGGCCCGGAATTGGAGATCACGGTGGAGTGGGTCAACCACGCCATCGACGCGGCGGCGGACATCGGGGCTGAAGTCTTCTTCATCGACGCGAGCTGGTATGCCCCCCCGAAGAGCAACTGGTGGTCGACTGTCGGCGACTGGTCGGTCGACCGGCAGCGGTTTCCCGACGGCCTTCAACCGTTCCGCGACCGGGTGCATCAGAAGGGGATGCTGTGGGGACTGTGGATGGACGCGGAACGCATCGCGCCGAAGAGCCGGATCGTGCAGGAGCACCCGGAGTGGGTGTCGGTGGCGTACGACGGCGAGCGACGGTTGGGGGATTTGCTCGACCTGACCAACCCGGACGCAGCGCGATGGATGGAAGAGCAGATCGTCAAGGTGATTGAATCCAACGAACTGGAGTTTTTCCGGCTGGACTACAACGTCGGCGGCCTCGGCCCGGGCGCGAAGACGACGCGCCACGGCTACGTCGAGAACGGGTACTGGCGGTATTACGAAGCTCTGTACGCGATCTACGACCGTCTGCGGACGCGCTTCCCCGATGTCGTCTTCGAGAACTGCGCGGGCGGCGGTGGACGCACGGACATCGGTCTGGTGCGGCGGTTCAGCCATACCTGGGTGACCGACTGGCAGATCGCGCCACGGTCGTTCTCCATCACGAACGGGATGACGATGGCGCTCCCGCCCGAGTACGTCGACCGATTAGTCGGCGGCCAGTCGGGCCACACGGCCGCGGAGCTGGATTTTCAGTTGCGCCTGTTGTTGTTCGTCCGGCCCACGATCGCCTTCCTCCGCCCGTTCGAGGCGTCGTGGAACCCGCACGTGCTGGAACGGGTGAAGCATCTGGTCAGTCTGTACAAGAACGTTGTGCGTCCATTCATGAGCACGGGACACATCTACCATCATACTCCGGCCTTTGAAGGCCCGGAGCCTCACGGGTGGGGGGTGCTCGAACTGGCGTCACGCGACCGCTCCCGTGCCATCTGCGGGCTGTTTCAGCTCGCCGCTCCGTCCGAGCCGGAGTACGTCCTGCGATTGCGCGGGCTGGACGTATCGAAACGGTATCGAGTGACGTTTGACAACGTCGGCCGGTCGTGTGAGATGGACGGGGTTGCGTTGATGACGCAGGGCCTCACCGTCCGGCTGGCCGGGCCGCTCACGTCCGAGTTGCTGCTGTGTGAGGCGGTGTGAGAGACCAACTGTCTACCCCTCACCCCCGGCCCCTCTCCCACGATGGGGAGAGGGGAGACAGCAGCGCTCGGAAGAGAAGCTCCCATGCTGCCCCGTGAACGGGTTTTTGAGGCACTCAACCATCGGGAACCGGATAGGGTTCCGCTCTACCTGTGGGTCTTCAAGCAACCAGGCGTGACTCAGGCGATCGAAGCGAAGTACGGCAGTATGGAAGCGTTCTACGACGCGCTGTCCCTCGACATGTGCCAGACATTCCCACGAAAAGGGTTGCTCAAGGAAGCGCCAGCGCGGTCAACCGTGACCGAGGAATCGGATGACGTGGGACGGAATGTCTACGGCGACCTCTTGGGAAAGACGCGCAAGAGCTGTTACGACAATGTCCTGACGCTCGACGAGGCGCTGGAGGCTGAATTCACCGACCCTGACGATGAGGGGATCTACACGGAAATCCGGTACGAGGTGGAGCATCACAAGGGGCGGAAAGGCCGGGCGATTTTCGTTCAGACTCCCGGGGTCTTCGAGGCGGCGAACGGGATCATCGGACTGGAGCAGAATTTGATGGAGATGGCGCTCCGGCCAGAGCTGGTCGCGCGCCTGTACGAGCGGATCGCCCGATGGAATCACCGGTACATCGAGCATGTCGTCGAGATCGGGGTGGATGTGATCCATGTATCGGACGACTGGGGGATGAATGACGCCCTGCTCTTCAGCCCGGAGATGTGGTGGGAATTGGTCTACCCGGCGGAGCGCATCACGACCGAGTTCGTTCAGCGGCTCGGAGTGCCTCTCTCCCTCCACAGTGATGGGAACATCAAAGCTGTCCTGGATGGCGTAGTGACGTTAGGGTTCCGATGTTTCCATCCTGTGCAGGAGTCGGCAGGGATGAGACAGGCGGATGTCAAACGACGGTACGGGCATGACCTGACGCTGTATTGCGGCCTGGATGTGCGCACGACGTTGGGACGAGGAGAACCAGCGAAGGTCAGGGATGAAGTCCGGCGGGTTATGCGAGAACTGAAACCCGGCGGCGGGTTTATTTTCTGCACGTCGCACATGGTTCAGCCTGGAACCCCTCTTGAGGAAGTGGAAATGGCCTACCAGGTGGCGCTGGAGGAAAGCCGCTATTGAGGTGACAGAGGCCACATCATCCGTGGGAGACCTCAGGATGGAGCAGACTTCAGTGGAGTGGTGGTGACATGACGATTTCCACGATGAGAGAACGCATGCTGGCGGTCATCAACGGAGGCCAGCTCGACCGCGTCCCGTTCGTCCAGTACACGAACCTCGACGCCCCCAATGAGGTGGTCTGGGATCGCATCGGACGCGAGCAGATGGGAATCCTCCAGTGGTGCACGGCGTACCGGTTCGAGTCTCCTCACTGCCGGTTTAAAGAAGAGGCGATCATCCGGGATGGACTGCCCGGCCGGCGCCGGACCCTGATCACCCCCGCAGGGAACCTGACGGAGGAACGGACGCTGGTCCCCAACATGGGCGGCGTGACCGCCATACGAAAGCGCTTCATCGCGGAACCGGATGATTATCCCATCCTGATGAGCTACCTCCGTGATATCACGGTGAACGAGAATCGGCTCACCCTTCAGAACATCGTCAAGGCGATCGGGGACGATGGCCTGCCCCTGGTGCACTTTCCCCGCACGCCGTTCCAGCAGCTCTGGGTGGAGTGGGTGCCGATCGAGGACCTCTGTCTGCATCTGGTCGACGACCCGGAACTGGTTGAAGAATGTATCGACTGTCTTGACAGCATCCAGCGGCGCACGTGGGAGGTGACGTATCGGGTCGCCGACAGTGTGGACATCCCGTTCGTTGACTTTCCCGATAACATCACCGCCCCGGTCATCGGGAAAGCCTATTTCCGGCGATACTGCCTGCCGTACTACAACGAAGCCGCTGAGATGATGGCAGAAAAAGGAATTCCGGTTTACGTCCACATGGACGGCGATCTCAAACCCCTCTGGGACGCCATCGGCGAATCCAGGGTCAAGGGGATCGATTCCCTGTCACCGGCGCCGGACAACGACACCCGGGTCGCGGACGCGGTGACAGTATGGCCGGAGAAGAGACTGCTCGTCAACTTCCCGTCCTCCGTCCATCTGGCCGACCAGGAGACGATCTACCGGCAGGCCGCCCAGATTCTCCAGGAGGGCGGCCACACCGGCCGGCTCTGGATCCAGATTTCGGAGAACATCCCGCCCGGTGCCTGGGAAAAGAGTTATCCGGCCATCGTTCAGGCGATCCAGGATTTTGGTGTGCCTTAGCCGAGACAGGTCCTCCGCGGGGACAAGTTCCGTGGGAATAACAACTGGTTTTTCTCGTCACTCGTCACTGTTCTTGCCCGACTACCGACCACTGACGTCATGAGGAAACTGTGATGGATAGCGCTGACCTGATCGCATCCGCCCCTGAACGAATCCGGCAATGCCGGACCGCCGAGGTCGAACTCCGTCTCTCCGACGAAACCGGACGCATCATCCCCCATGCGACGGTCGATGTGCAACTGGTCCGTCACGAGTTCAAGTTCGGCTGCAACGCCTTTCTCGTCGGCCAGCTCGCCGATGAGACACTTCAACAAGGGTATGGGGAGCGATTGACGGCGCTCCTCAACTACGCGACGCTCCCGTTCTACTGGGGATCGTATGAGCAGTCAAAAGACGTGACTAGGGAACAAGCGCTCGACACGATGGCAGAATGGTGTGGACACCACCAGATCGCTACAAAGGGACATCCGCTGATCTGGCATGAGACGTTCCCTGAATGGGGCCATCAGTGCCCGGATGATGAAATCCTCACGCGACTCGAACGCCGGGTCAAGCAGGTCGTCTCCCGGTTTAAGGACTGCGTACACCTGTGGGATGTCGTCAACGAAGCGACCGTCTCACACACGTTCGACAACGCGATCGGACGATGGATCGCGCGGCACGGCGCCGCGGCCTGCGTCGAACAGGCGCTGCGCTGGGCACGCGAGGCGAACCCGTCAGCCACGTTGCTCTATAACGATTTTAACGTCTCCCCGGATTTTGAAGCCCTGGTCGGTGCGCTGCGCGACCGGGACGCCCCCCTGGATGTGATCGGCATCCAGAGCCACATGCATAAAGGACGCTGGCCGTTAGAAAGAGTGTGGCAGGTCTGCGAGACGTATGCGCGGTATGGACTCCCGTTGCACTGGACAGAATTGACCATCCTGTCTGGCAGGCTGAAGGCCGCCGATGACAACGACTGGCATACCCCGCGCACGGATTGGAAGAGCACCCACGACGGGGAGATGACCCAGGCTGAATATGGAGAGCAGCTCTCTACCTTGCTCTTCAGCCATCCGTCGGTCGAGGCGATCACCTGGTGGGATTTCTCGGATTACGGAAGCTGGCAGGGCGCACCAGCCGGTCTTGTGCGAGAGGACATGACGCCCAAACCCCTGTATGAACGGCTGCTCAACCTCGTGAAGAAAGAATGGTGCACGGACGTCCACACGACCAGTGATGGCGAAGGACGGACGCGGCTGCGCTGCGTCTTTGGCACGCATCGCGTCAGGGCGATACTCGACACTGGACGCACCCTCAGTGGGGAATTCACTGTAAGTCGAAAGGGCCATCGAGCCATGACTGTGGCGCTGGCGGAGGGTTAGTTCCAGAGGCCCTTACTGGAAGGGAGGAGAACTACGATGCTCGATCATCACCCGACCGCACGCTGTACGACGGGCGAACATTACGAAGCAGAAGCGCCGGACACTTTGGACCTGGCGGGCCGGATGGGCCTGGCCGTGAACGCCCTCACCGGCGTGTGGGATCCGGCTGAACGATGGGCGCTCGGCTTCGTCGTGGATTTCTCGCGCCGCCCGGCCGTCCTGTTCCCAAGCCATATCACGGATGCCTACCTGAACATCCCCCCCAAGTTTCTGGAAGCCCTCGTCGTCTGCCGCTTAGCCTCCGGGAACGCCGAGCACCTGGATGTGGATCGGGAAGTGCTCCGCACCCAGCTCAGTCTGCTGGGCGACGACGGTCTGACCTACTGTCCGACCGAGACCCTGTCCCAGTTCACCGAACCCCGCCCGTTCTCCGAGGTCTGGGGCGAGGGACGGTTGCTGCTGGCGCTGTCGATGCTGGCCCAGGTCGATGACGACCCGCGATGGGTCGAGGTCGGCAAACGAAAGATCGACCGGCTGCTGGCGCTGACGCGGGAGAAAGACGGGTTCCGGTTCCTGTGGAAAGGCAGGTTCCGGCCAGGAGAAACCGTCCCTCTCGACGCGGATGAGCCAGCGAAAGGCATTGAAGGAGGCTCCCTCGCCGATGGGAACCCGGTTTTCAGCATGATCTACTCGGTGGGCGCGCTGGGACACGGTTCCGGCCTGTTCGCCCGCGTGACGGGCTACGAGCCCGCCCTGGAATTGTCGAGAGGTCTGGCGCGCTGGGCGCTGGCCCGGATGTTTATGAACGACGACGGTCGGTACACGTTTATGCACTTTCATCACGGCCTGTACGCGCTGATGGCGGTGTGCGAATACGGCTGTGCCGCCAACGACCGGGCGGTCTTGGAACGCGTCGATGCCTGCTACCGCTGGGCGCGGGAGATGGGCGATCCCCTGATCGGGTTCTATCCCGAAGCGATGCCGGGGTCGGACTGGTACCTGGGCCGGCCAGGGAATACCGTCGAGATTTGCGAAGTGGCTGATATGGTGTGGCTGGCTTTGTACCTGACGCGGGCCGGACTGGGCGATTACTGGGACGATGTCGACCGCTGGGTGCGCAATGTGTACGCGGAGGCGCAGGTCTGCGATACCCGCTTCCTTGACCATATCCCGGAGGGTTACTTTGCGACAGAACCGAGTCAGCGTTCCCATCAGGATACCCGCGATATTCCCCAACGGTCGGTCGGGTCGTTCTTAGGCTGGATGCGCGCAAACGACGGGCTCACGGTCACGAAAACCGAGCAGGGACCGAAGCTGTCCGACCATGCCATCATGCACTGCTGTACGGCCAACGGCGCGCGGACGCTGTACTGTGTCTGGGACAGTATCGTGACTCGTAACGGGGACGAAGTACGAGTGAATCTCCTGCTGAACCGGGCGTCGCCGTGGGTGGACGTGGACAGTTATCTGCCGGCAGAAGGCAGGGTCGTCTTGCGCATCAAAGATGCCTCAAAAGTCTCAGTGAGAATACCAGAGTGGGGCGACCCGTGGGAGGTTCGGGTGAGTGTGGGGGACCAGCGCCGGCGAGTGCGGGTTGAGGGACGGTGGGTGCGGGTCGCCCGGCTGAAGCCCGGCGATCAGGTGACGCTCACCTTCCCTCTGCCCGAACGCGTCGTCCATCGGGTGATCGGGGAAATCCCATACAAACTCGTCCTGCGCGGCTCGAACGTGGTTTCCATCGACCCGAAAGGGATCGCGCTCCCGCTGTACGAGCATCAGCCCACCGGAAAGTTGATGAGGACAACGCGGTTTATGCCCCAAGTGAGACAGGTGGTCTGGTAGCCCGTACACGCGCTGAAGGGAGGAAGGGTATGACCCATGACGCGGACGTCCTGGTCATCGGCGGTGGGGTGATCGGCATCTGTACCGCCTATTATCTGACGGAGCGAGGACGCACGGTCACCGTGATCGAGAAAGGAGAGGTCTGTTCGGGCAGTTCGTACGGCAACGCCGGACTGATCGTCCCCAGTCACAGCGTCCCCTTAGCCGCGCCAGGGATGGTCTCCCAGGGACTGCGCTGGATGTTCAACCCGGAAAGCCCGTTCTACATCAAGCCTCGTCTCGATCGCGAGCTGTTCTCCTGGCTCTGGAAATTTCGCGGCGCCTGCAACGCGGGCCACGTGCGCAGAGCCATGCCGGTCATCCGCGACCTCAGCCTGGCCAGTCTTCGGCTGTATGAGGAATTGACCACCCGTGATGACCTGCAGTTCGGGTTCGAGCGCCGGGGCCTGCTCGTCGTCTTTCGCAGCGCGGAACACCTGAAGGAGGGCAGCGAGGAAGTCCGTCGTCTGCAGGACATCGGGCTTGAGGTCAGCGTCCTGAACGGGGATGAGGTCCGGGCGCTGGAGCCCCATGTGCGGATGAACACGGCCGGCGGGGTGTTTTATCATCAAGACGCCCATCTGATCCCCGCGAAGTTCGTCCGGGAATTGGCCCGCTCTGTCGAGAAAAAGGGGGCTGCCATCCACCCCTCGACCGAGGTACTTGGCTTCGAGACAGCAGGGCGTCGAGTCGCCACGGTCAAGACGACGCGCGGAGATTTTTCAGCCCAGGAGATCGTCCTGGCCAGCGGTACCTGGTCGCCCGGCATCGCCAGAGACCTCCGGATCAACCTCCCCATGCAGCCCGCCAAAGGGTATAGCGTGACGGTCAAACGACCGGAATCATCCCCAGTGATCCCGATGGTGCTGGCCGAGGCGCGAGTCGGGGTGACACCCATGGGCGAAACCCTCCGCTTCGCCGGCACGCTCGAACTGGCCGGCCTCGACTTCTCTATCAACCGGCGGCGCGTGCAGGCCATCCTCAGGTCGGTGCCCGAGTACCTGCCCGACCTGAACCCGGCGAACCTCGAGCTGATCGAAATCTGGCGCGGCCTGCGGCCCTGCACGCCGGACGGCCTCCCGTACCTGGGACGGGCTCGCCGGTATGACAACCTCACGATCGCCGCCGGACATGCGATGATCGGAGTGTCGCTCGGCCCGGTCACGGGCAACCTGGTCTCCCAGGTGGTCGCGGGGGAGACCCCCTGGATCGATCTCACGATGTTCAGCGTGGAGCGATTCGATTGACATAGAATTCATCCGTTGAAAGGAAACCACTATGGTATGGGAAGCTGAGAAGCCGATCCGGGTGGCGATCGCCGGGGTTGGGAACTGCTGCAGCGCATTCATCCAGGGGTTGGCGTATTACCGGACGTTCGGGGCTGACGGGCCAGGATTGATGAACGTCGAGATCGGTGGATATCAGGTCACCGATATCGTTCCGGTGGCCGCCTTTGACGTCGACGCCCGAAAGGTCGGTCTCGACCTGTCGCAGGCGATTTTCTCCGACCCGAACATCGCCTACCGCTATCCCGATGTCGAGGTCCCCTCCTGCGGCGTCACGGTCCAGATGGGGCCGGCGATGGATGGGGTCAGTCCAGACCTGACGGAGTTCGTGACGCTCGCAGACCGGCAGGCAGTGGATGTCACCCAGGTCCTGCGGGACAGCGGGGCGGACATGCTCCTGAACTTCCTGCCGACCGGGTCGGCCCGGGCCGCAAGGTGCTATGCAGACGCGGCCATTAAAGAGGCTCGCATCGGGTTCATCAACGGTATGCCGGAACTGATCGTCTGCGATCCTGTCTACCAGCAGACCGCTATCGAGCATGGCGTTCCGCTCATCGGGGATGACGTGAAGAGCCAGCTTGGGGGGACAGCCATCCACCGGGCGTTGCTCCAACTGCTGCGCGCGCGCGGCATCCATGTGACACGGACCTACCAGCTCAACTACGCCGGCAATACGGATTTTTACAACCTGATCCATCGCGGCCAGTCGAAGCACAAGACCAAGCGGGAAGCCCTCGAGATGCTCATCCCGCCCGACGCGGACATCTCCACCGGGTTCTCCTACATCGACCTGATGGGAGACCGTAAGACCGCCATCTTCTACATCGACGGCAGTAACTACGGGAATGCCCCGCTCCATTTCGAGGCCAAGCTCGAGGTCGAGGACAGCTCAAACTTCGGGGGCGTCATGGTGGAGATGATCCGGTACATGAAGCTCGGCCTGGATCGCGGGGTGGCGGGCGTCCTCCAGTCCGCTTCAGCCGTGTTGACCAAGCATCCGCCGATGCCGGTGGACGACGACGCGGTGGCGATCCAGCACTTGAAAGAATTCACCGCCGGACAGCGAGAACGGTAACATTACCGGATGGGCGTCAGATGCGCACGTTCGTGCAATACGGAACGGGGAACATCGGCCGGTCGTTGATGGGGCAACTGTTCTCCCGCGCGGGCTATGAGGTGATCTTTATCGGCCGCAATCAGCGGATCATCGAAACCCTCAACCGCGAGGGACGGTACCTCGTCGAAGTCAAGGATGAACAGCCGGACGAAATCTGGGTCGAGCACGTCCGGGGCATCTTAGCGTCCGACCGGGACCGGGTGATCGAGACGATCGCGCGCGCGGACCTGATAGCCACCGCCGTCGGCCCGAACTCGCTGCCTCAGCTCTACGACGTGATCGCGGCGGGGATCCTCAAACGGAGCCAGCCGCTCAACATCCTCATCTGCGAGAACCTCCGGTGGATGTCCCGCATCTTCAGAGCAGGATTACTGCCCTATCTGCCCGCAGATTATCCGTTCGATGAGCGAGTCGGACTGATCGAGACGAGCATCGGGAAGATGGTGCCCATCATGCCGGAGGAGATCCAGCGTGCCCATCCTACCCGCATCTGGGCGGAGGCCTATAACCTCCTGCTCGTGGACAAACGGGGGTTCGTGGGGGAGATTCCCCAGGTCGAGGGGATGATCGCCAAAGCCAATTTTGATGCCTGCGTCGATCAAAAACTGTTCGTCCACAACCTCGGCCACGCGACGATCGCCTACCTGGGCTACCTGATGGAGCCGTCGAACCCGTTCATCTGGAAAGCGATCTCTCACCCGGCCGTCGAACAGGTGGTGAGGGGCGCGATGTGGGAATCAGCCAACGCCCTGATCGACGAGTATCCGGGTGAATTTACCACTCAGACCCAGCACACGCACATCGAAGACCTGATCCGGCGGTTCAAAAACCAGTTTCTGAACGATACCCTCTACCGCGTCGGTCGAGACCTCCCCCGCAAGTTAGGACCGGACGAACGGCTCGTCGGCGCGGCGAAGATGGCGCTCAAGCATCGCATCCCGCCTCGACACATCGCGCTCGCCATCGCCGCAGGGTTTCGGTTCCGGGCAACGGACGAACGGGGTGAACTGTTTGACGGGGACCGCTTGTTCCATGCGGAGCTTGTCAGACGAGGACTGCCGGCCCTCCTGCAGACCGTCTGCAGCCTCGACTCGCAGCAGGACCGTGCCCTGATCGAATTGATCGAACGGAGTGATACGATGCTGAGGGAGCGGAAAACAAGCGTCGATCTCTCCCATCTTCTCGAGTGATAATCAGGAGAGTCAACGATGATCACAACCCTTGATGTCAGTGAGCAGATACAGGTCGTCGAACTCGCGCCTTCTAGAAGCAGTTTACCTTTACCGACCACCGACCACCGATCACCGACCACCGACTTAGTCTGCGTCGGTCACATCATCTCGGAGATGATCCATTTCCCGTACGACGTCAAGGGCCCGTTCCTGGGCAGTCCGCCCGCTTATTGCGCCACGGCGGCGGCCCGGCAGGGCACGGCAACCGGACTGGTCACCAAGATTGGCCCCGATTTCCCGCCGGGTCTGCTTCAGCCGTTGCGTGACGCCGGGGTTGATCTGACTGGTCTCCTGACCGGCGACCGGACGACGACCACCGAGCTGATTTACGACGCGCAGGGACATAAAGAGATCCGCTATCCCACCAAAGCGTCTCCCATCACCGCAGAGGATATCCCGTCCTCATACCACGGCTGCCGGATGGTCTACGTGTGCCCGATGGATCTCGATGTGCTGCCCGAGAACTTAGCCGGGGTGGCGGCTTTAGGGCGGGTGAGTGCCGTCGATTTAGGGGGGTACGGCGGCGTCCACATGAGCAGAACGACCCGTGCCGCCGTTCCCTCCCTGATCGACCTGGCCTGCGGGACGGCGGAACACTTCACCATCGTCAAAGCGTCCGATGAGGACGCGGCGGCCATCTTCGGATGGGATAACCCGGACGAGGCCGCGACACGATTCCTGGCCTGTGGCCCGGCGGTCGTCGTCATCACGATGGGCGCGAAGGGCGCGCTGGTATCTACCGTCGAACACCGCTGGCACGTGCCCCCCCTGCCGGGAACAGTGGTCGACACGACCGGAGGAGGGGACACGTTCATGGCCGGGTTCTTATCGCACTATCTCCGGTATGCCGATCCTTTTGAAGCCGCCCGATGGGGATGCGCGACCGCCATCTGGGTGATCGAGCAGAGCGGCGGGGTGCGGCCGGAGCGGATGCCCACCCACCAGCAGGTTCAGGAGCGTGTCGCCTCATACCGGTAGTAGGGGCGAATCATGATTCGCCCCTACAGGTTTGTTTGTCAAAAATCATTAGAAAGGAGTGATACAATGACAGAGGTCAGAATGGGAATCGTCGGTTGCGGGAGCATCGCGGAGATCGCGCATCTTCCGTCGCTCACCCAGCGCAAAGAGGCGAAGCTGATCGCCGTGTGTGACCTGGATGCGGATCGTGCGCAGGCGATCGCCGCTAAATGGGGGGCGGAACAGTGGTTCACCGACTACCGGACGATGTTCGAACGGGCCACACTCGACGCGGTGGTGATCGCCACTCCGAATAACCTTCACCGCAACCAGGCGGTGGCGGCCGCGCAGGCGGGCGTGCACATGCTCGTCGAAAAACCGTTGGCCGTGACCAACGGGGAAGCCTGGGACATCGTCAACGCCTGCAAACGCGCCGGAGTCAAGCTCATGGTCGGGTGCGACCGCCGGTTCTGGACGCACAATCAATGGGCTAAGCAATTGATCGACGACGGGGTGATCGGGACGCTCTTGATGAGCCGGGCGTGCCTGCATGAACACTGGTATAATTACCAGAATCACGTGGCCCGGACGACGTTCCGTCTGGATTGCAGGGTGGCAGGGGGCGCCGCGCTGAACGACACCGGCGCGCACGCGATCGACCTGCTGACCTGGCTTAACGGCAGTCCGATCACACGCGCGGTCGGCGTCGCCAAACGCTTAGCGATGCCCGAAAGCTATACCCTGTGCGACGATACCGCCCTGGTCATGGTCGAGTTCGAGAACGGCGCGGTCGGGACGATCAGTTGCAATCGCTTTTCGCCCGCCGTCAACCAGGCGACCGAGCTGTGCGGCACGGAAGGGACGATCTTCACGGCGACCGACGCGACCAACCCGTTCCAGAGCTGGCCGATGGCGGTCTACACCGACAAAGACTATACGGTCGAGACCCTGCCGCAGATTTTGAAGGATTACCGCTGGCCGCAGTTGTTCTGGGTTGAGGATATCATCGACCAGCACGTCCAAAAACGCTGGACCGCCATCTGCCCGCCGCGCAGGCCGAACAACTACGAGCGCATGACCGAGCATTTCTTAGGTTGCATCATCAACGACACACCGCCCCTGGTCAGCGGAGAGGACGGCGCCCGCGCGGTCGAAGTGATGTGTGCGACCTGGAAGAGCGTCGAGACCGGGGCCTGGGCGGAACTGCCTCTGACGGAAGAGGTGGTCCCTCCCTACTACGAGCCTCTGCCGAAGGAAGGGTGAGAGCCATGGACACAGTCCTTGTCACCGGAGCCACCGGGTTTGTCGGCCGGGAAGTGGTGCGCCACCTGATCGAGCTGGGGAAGACCGTTACCGCCCTGGGCCGGACTCAGCCTGAGGAGCCGATTCCCTTCATCCAGGCCGACCTGACGGACGCTGCCGGCCTGCAGCGAGCCTTGAACGGGCGCTCCTTCGACGGCATCATCCACTTAGCCTCCCTGCCGGGGGACACGGGCAACCCCATCCAGATGGTGCAAGTCAACGTCAACGGGTGCCAGAATCTCCTGGAATACGCCCGCCAGGCGGCCGTCAGCCGCTTTGTCTTAGCCAGCAGCATCTCCGCGTATGAATGGTATCCCGCGACGAAGTTCAATCCTCCAGACTCCATGCCGGTGGACGAGGACCATCCTTGCCGGCCGAAGGACATCTACTCGACGACCAAGCGGGTGCAGGAGCTGTTAGCCCTCACCTACTATCATCAGTACCAGCTTCCCGCCACAGTCTTACGCCTGACCGCCGTGGTCGGCCCGCATGGACGCGGAGGAGGTCGAGGCTGGCGGGAGTTCGCTGGACAATTAGCCGAAGGCAAGCGCGTGCAGGTGCCCCATTTCTCGGCGGAAGAACTCTGTCATTACGTGGATTTCAGGGACGTGGCGCGGATGCACGTCGCCGCCGCAGAGCATCCTGGCGCGGTCGGCCAGGTCTTCAACTGCTGCGGCCCCGTCCCCACACGGGGAATGGAATTCGTCGAAATCGTCAAACGCTTCGTCCCGGATATCGAGGTAGACTACGGCTTCCCCTGGAGCATGGCCCAGGGCGGGGAGATCGCGTTCGATATGTCGAAAGCCAAACGACTCATCGATTTTGAGCCGCGTTACAACCTCTCGGATAGCATCAAAAGCATCAAGGACTGGATCGACGCTGGTGGTCTGACCGAAGCAGAGTCCGCCAGCGACCGGACCTACGGCGCTGGCGCGAAAAAAGGGCTGTCGTGATCCATGCGTGAAGATGGGAAGAGCGAGATGGCAGACCGCAGTGCGGAACGCACGGCCGGTCCAAACGGGGACGACTACTCGCTGTGGACGGTCGATCACTTCATCCCCGGCCCGGCCGTGGCTGTTCCCCTCTACCCGAGTCCGACGAGGGAGTGCATCTCGTTGGACGGGATGTGGCAGGTGAGGATCGACCCCGACGATCGAGGGATCGCCGAACGGTGGTTTGAGCGAGAAGACGCGGCGTTCGACCATCACGTGAACGTGCCCGGTACCTGGAATGCCCAGGGACTCGGCGGCGCGGGTCTTCCACACGACGAAGGCGTCAGAAACCCGGAATGGAGCCTGCGGTCAGCGACGTTCAAGGGGTCGTACGTCGGCCTTGCCTGGTATCGAAAGAGGGTCAGCATTCCGGCAGGTTGGCGAGACCGGCGCATCCGACTGATCTGCGGGGGAGTGTTGAGCAGTGTCCGGGTTTGGGTGAACGGGCAATTCGCGGGAGGCCGCTGGACGGACGGGAACTCGTTCTACGTTGACATCACCCGGCACGTCAGACCGGGTGAGGTGAACACGTGCGTGATGGCCATCGATAACCGGTGGAAACAGACCGCGACGCTCAGCCATCTCAACTGGTATGTCGTGGCCGGCGGACCGTTTCACCACATCGTGTTGACAGCGCTCCCTCAGCTCCATATCGAACAGGCGGTCGTGAGGCCACTCTTGCCGTCCGGGAGCCGGTCGGGGATCGCCGAAGTCCATCTCAGCGTGAGTCACAACGCTGACTCGCAGACGGTCGCACATCTTGAGATTGCCTCCCTACAAGCGACGAATCGGCGGTTTCGAGCGGCCGCCCAGATCAGCCTACGGGCTGGACAGACCGGGCACGTTGTGGTGCCCGTCACGATAGACCCTGTTGAGTTATGGTCGCCGGAGGAGCCCAACCTGTATACGCTGACCGTCGAGATGAGCGGCGGCGGTCTCACTGACCGCACGGTGGACCGGTTCGGTCTGCGGACGGTCGCCTCGGCGGGCAACAGGTTTGCACTCAACGGTCGGCCAGTCTTCCTGCTCGGCCAGCACCTCAATTTCTTCTGGCCGCAGACACTGACCCCGCCCATCACGAAGGACGAGTACATCAAACACCTGAAACTGATGAAGGAGTATGGGTTCAATTACCTGAGAACCCCCTGGCTAATGCCGGAAGAGTGCTATCAGGCCGCAGACGAGCTGGGCATGATGCTGCAACTGGAGTTTCCATACGCCTTCGATGAATACACGAAGATCAAGGCGCCGCTCATCGAGCGGTTGATCGCCGAATGTCTCGCGGCCTACGGAAACCACCCTTCGCTGGTTGTGCTCTGCATGTCGAACGAAGGGTCGTGGGACGGCAGGGGTGATTTGAACCCCCGGTTCTGCGCGTTCTCGAAATCGATCGACCCGACTCGCGTCGTCATCGATACCGACGGCATGCCGGAGGGTGGAGACGCGACGTACACTGATATCGTGAGCGTGCACAATATGAGTGCGGTGTGGTCGGACTACATGACCCAGGTTGCCCGGCAGACGAACTTAGCTCACCTGCGCCCGTGCATCGATCACGAGTTCTTAAACGTTCCTACCCTGTGCAACCCTGACGATGACACAGGCTATCATGGCGCGATCGTCGCCCCGCCCGCAGAATGTGCCGCTCGCAGAGAACACATCCGCGATCAGGGCATGGAAGCGGAATACTCACGGTATGTGAAGGCCAGTTACCACCACCAGGCCAACTTCATCAAAGAGGGGATGGAGCGGTCGCGAAAGAACCCCGCAAAGGCGGGCTACAGTATGTGCGCCTGGAACGACATCGGGCCAAGCATCCGTTGGGGGCTCCTCGATCAACGGATGAACCCGAAAGGGATCACGGCAGAGGAAATGCGCCGCTATAATACACAGAGCGTGCTCCTGTTCGATTTCGTTCGATCCGGCTCCGATGAAATTGAACTCGTGCCGGACTATTGTCGCATCTGCGAGCAGCCGTTTACGGTTCAACCGTGCGTCTCTTACTTCAACCATCATCCCGTCACGAACGCGACGTTGACGTGGTGGGTTGAGACTCACTCAGGCGCGACACTGGCTCAAGGTGGAGTTGAGCACATCAACTTAGCGCTGTCTACCGTCACTCTCCTCCCACGAATCGTCATCGGGCCTCTCGCCCGGTCGAAGCCCCAGGGGGTGACCCTGAGAATGCGGTTGTCCGGTCCTGAGGTTCCCCTGGAAAACGCCTGGCCGCTGTGGCTATTCCCACGAGTTCGTCGAGAGGATGTGAAGCGAACGGTCTTCGCCAGCCAGAACGTCATCGCGGCGCTGCGGAGAGTGTCGAACGCTGTGATGCCCCCTGGCGACAGAGAAGAAGGTGACACAGATACCGATTCACTCTGGGTCACAGACGAGGGCGGCCTGGTGCTCGACTGGTTGCGGGCAGGCAGGACGGTCCTGTTCCTGGCGACCGGCGGGACATCGTCTACTGCTTCCTCGCCGAACGTCAACCCATTTGATCCCGGATGGTTCCAGGGAGATGGTCACATGGGGTCGATCATCCGGCCCAACCCCATCTTGGGGGATTTCCCGCACGACGGGCATGCGTCCTGGCAATTCAGAAACCTGATCGAAAAAGGTGCGAACGTTCCCGAAGGACCGATTGCCGCCACCTGCGTCATCTCCTCCGTGTTTGGTGACAACCACCCCCGTGTGCAGCATCAATTATTCATGGTGAACACGCTGACAGGGGGACATCTGACGTACTGTCTCCTGAAGGTGACCTCCGGCCGGTGTGAAGCGGATTACCTGTTGCAGCAGTTCGTGCAGCAGATAAGACGCGTCGATGCTGACCCCGTGATGACGGACGAGGAGTTGAGACGGCACTTGTAAGGAGCAATAGATTGGAGTGACATCATGAATACACAGACAACACCGGTCCCGTTTCCCTGGCCTGACGAGAAGATTGCCCATTACACCGCCTACCGCGTGGACGCACCGCTCCGGATCGATGGGCGTTTGGATGAGCCGAGCTGGCAGGCGGCCCCTCGCTCTCCGCGGTTCGTCGATCTGATCAGCGGACAGCCGACGATTCACGACACGCACGCAGCCGTGCTCTGGGACGATGACTACCTCTACGTGGGCTTCTGGGTCGAAGAGCCGCTCGTCACAGCGACCCTCACCGAGCGTGACGCCCCCATCTATACCAACAACGATGTCGAAGTCTTCATCGCCGGGAAGGATGCCTACTACGAGTTTGAGATCAACGCCCTGGGGACTATCTATGAGGTGCTGTTCATCTGGGAGAAGGCATACGAACGAGGCGGGTACAGCGCGGTGCCTGAATTCCGGAGAACGAATCCCGGCGTGCGACCGTTTCACGGGGTGGGGTTCAGTCATCATCCGCGTGGACCGCGAATCGGGTTCTGGAACTGGGATTTCCCCGGCCTCAAGAGTGCCGTGTCCGTTGACGGCACGCTCAACCAGAACGAGGACCGGGACCGCGGATGGACCGTCGAACTGGCGTTTCCTTGGAACGGAATGACGTGGCTGGCTCACGCGGACCATCGATCCCTACCGCCGCAGGACGAGGATATCTGGCGCATAGATTTTTCGCGGTTCAATCAGTATAAGGAAGCCCCCCCAGCCAGCGATTCTGGCGGCTGGGCGTGGAGTGCGCACGGGGTCTGGGACTCGCACGTACCCGAGTGTTTTCCGTATATCCATTTCTCAACCCGGTCGGTGATGGCGGCAACCAGATGAGGAAGCGGGGAAGTGCAGACCCATGCCACAGGAGGAGCACCTCATGACACCGCGCACACGATTCCTACGCGCTCTGAAGCGCGAACCCACGGACACCGTGGCCGTCGGGAATCCCACCTCGATCATCACCACCGATCTCATGGAGCAGACAGGCAGCTATTTCCCGGAAGCGCACACCGACGCCGACACGATGGCACAGTTAGCTGCGGCGGGGTATGAGATTTTAGGCTACGACACCATCGCGCCGTACTTCTCCGTCCAACAAGAGGCGGCGGCGTTCGGCTGTCGGGTGAACTGGGAAGATAAGGAACACATGCCAACCGTGCGAGGGCATCTGTTCGAGACGCCCGACGACATCAGCATTCCGGAGGACTATCTCACCCGTCCCCCGACGCGCGCGGTGCTCGACGCGCTGCGTATCCTCAAACGACGGTACGATGATGAGGTCGCGTTGATCGGCAAAGCGATGGGACCGTGGACGCTGGCGTACCACCTCTTCGGGCTTGAGCCGTTCCTCATCCGGATCATCGACGCGCCTGATGAGGTTCATGCCATCCTGGAACGGCTGATGAAAGCCACCGTGATGTTTGCCCAGGCCCAGATCGAAGCCGGGGCGGATTGTATCACCCTGCCAGACCATCTGACCGGCGACCTGTGCAGTGCCGCGACATATCGGGATTTTCTGTTGCCCATCCATCAGCAGATTCGCGCCCAACTCGACATCCCGATCATCCTGCACATCTGCGGTGCGACACTGGATCGCTTGGATTACATCGCCCAGACCGGGTTCGACGCGTTCCATTTCGACTCGAAAAACGACCCCTACAAAACGGTGGAGATCGCCGGCGATCGCATCGCCCTGGTCGGCCATATCAATAACCCTGAGACGCTGTATAAAGGGAAGATGGAGCAGATCGACAGAGAGGTTGCCGACGCGATCCAGGCGGGAGTGGCCGTCATCGCGCCGGAGTGTGCAGTCCCGTTGAATATGGACTCGAAAGGGCTCAAGCGGATCGTGGACGCCGCCAGAGCGTATGCGAAAGGGGTGAAGGATGATGGGGCATGATGACAGCCTGGAACAGGTCCTGCGGCGGCATCGGGCGTTCTGGACGATGGAAGATGTGGATGGACCGCTGCTGAGCGTCGGACGGTACGAACCCCTTCAACGCCGGCAACCCTTCCGCCTGGCCGATGGTTCGCTGACGCAGGAAGGGACCCGGCTCCTTCCGGAATTCATGGATGTCCACCACCTCGCTGAACAGCAAGATCCCCCATCCGTAGTGGTGAGCGGGGGCTTTATCCAGGCCTCCGCCCCCTACGACCTGTGCTGGAACGAGGCCATCGCCGGCTGCCCCATCCGCTGGAAGACGGGACACGTCTGGTCAGAGCCGTTCCTGAACGATGTGGACGACCTGGAGCGGCTAAGGGTTGTCTCCGATAATCCCTGGCTGAACATACTCCTGGCAATGACACGTCTTCTGGCCAAGCAGGCAGAGGGACGGTATCCCGTCTGCCAGCCGCTGCTGCGCGGGCCGATCGACATCGCGTCGGCGCTGATAGGGGATGAGTCGCTCTGCTGGACGATCTTGGACGAACCAGTCCGGTTCAAACACCTGCTCGAAGTCTGCACCCAGGTTTTTATCACGGTCGCTAAGGCATGGGCCGCTGTCGCTCCCCTATTTCAGGGGGGCTCCTGCGAATACGGCATCTGGGCACCGGGGAGAATCGTCCGCCTGCAGGCAGACAACGCGGCGTTGCTCTCGCCACGGCTGTACCGGGATTTCCTGCTCGCTTGCGATGAGCGTATCTGCGCCGCGTTCGACTACCCACTGATCCACACACATTCCGGGGTGCTCCACATCATGGTGGACGCGCTGCTGGCCCTCAACCCCCTGCGCGCCATCCAGGTGAGCATGGATTATCCAGGAGGGCCGCCGCTGGCAGAGTTGTTGCCCCTCTTCAGGCAGATCAACGCACACAAACCGCTCATCATCACGGGACCGGTGAGTCAGTCAGAGCTTGATCTTCTCCTGCAATCGTTATCGCCACGAGGGGTTTGCCTTCAGGTCACGCTGCACAGTGATTGAAGCAAGGAGCGCATGGATGACAGTCCGTCCCAGAGAGACTCCGGAGACCAACCTGGTCTGGCGGCTGAACGGTAGAGGGTTTGACTCCCTCGGACTGTTCAGCCTCCCCAGACCCACCATCACAGACGACCAGCTCCTGGTGCGGCAGGAAGTCGCCACGATCTGCTTTTCCAGCGTCAAGGTGATCATGGCGGGAGAGACACATCCCCGCTTGCAGGGACGAGATTTAAGCACAGCGCCGGTCGTGTTGGGGGATGAAGCGTTCGTGGTCGTGGAAGAGGTGGGACGGAATCTCCGCCATCGGTTCAAGGTGGGAGAGGGATATGCGATCATGCCCGACCTGGGGACGAACGCGTTCGGTTACGACATCGACGGCGGGTTGCAACGGTACAACGTGTTGGAAGGAAGGATTCTCGATGCCCTCTTGCCCGTCGAGCAAGCCACGATCGCGCGAGCCGGGATGTTTGCCGTGTCGCTGTCGGAGCCGCTCGGGTGTGTTGAAAAGTCCTACCATCTGGAATACCGGACCGGGCTGAAAGAACGAGGTGCCTTGCTCATCGCCAGGACGGGTGTTTCCACTGTCGATCAGGAGATCGTTTTCCAGCAGACGCTCACCGTTGAGATCGCCGCGAAACGCCCCAGCAGGATCGTTGGGGCAAGCCTGACGGACGATCTGACTGAGGCGATACGGAGGCAGGCGGAACGGGCCGGCATCGACTTGATCTCCCTCGACCGCCTTGAGTCGATCTCCACTGCGGTGAGACCGTATACAGCAGCCGGGTTCGATGACATCATCCTGCTCGGCGGCGGTCAGGCTGAGACGATCGGCCGGGTTGCACGTGAGACTATAGACCTGCTTGCTCCGGCCGGCATCCTGAACCTGGTGGGGAATATCCCTTCCGGCACTCCCCTTCCCATTGACATCGGCCGGACGCACTACGACAGGACGCTGGTCGTCGGCACAGCAGAGCCTGATTTTTTACACGCGTACCGTGCGAACACGGATCACGAACTCAGGGAAGGGAGCGTAGCGGTCTTTATCGGGGCGGGCGGCCCGATGGGGCAACTCCACCTGCTGCGCGCGATGGGCATGGACGCCCCGCCCGCGAAGATCATCGCGGTTGAAGTGGAACCAGCGCGGCTCGCCAAACTCGAACGATGGCGGCAAAAGCAGTATGCACCCGCCGGCACCGAACTGATGGTCATGAACCCGAACACCCAGCACATCGCGGACGTCCTGGCGGGCGATGCGATCAATTGCCTGGTGCTGTTGTCCCCAGTCGCGCAGATCATCGAGGAGTACACCCCCTATTTTGCTCCAAAGGCGGTGGTGAACGCATTTGCGGGACTGAAAGGACAGCAGATCACGCTGGACGCAGCCGTTCTCTGTCAGAAACACCTCAGAGTGGTGGGACATAGCGGCGTCGATGTGGCCACACAACGGTTGGCGTTAGAGAAGATCGCCCAGGGCAAGATTTCTGTGGACCCCGTGGTGAGCGCGGTGGGAGGCATCCAGGCGGCGCGGGATGCTCTGTGGGCGACCGCTCAGAGCACGTATCCCGGCAAGATCGTCCTATATCTCAGCATCGACCTGCCCCTGACCCCGATCGAAACGATCACGGGGGAGGATGTCTGGTCGGCGGAGCATGAAAGGGCGCTGTTGAGGAAAAGCGGGGGTTGGTGAGAGGAACGAGGTGGATGCTCGAGGAGGAGTGGCTATGGTCAGTACCCTCATTCACACATGTCTGGACACAGAACGGGTCGCAGACCTTCGTCGTCGCGTTCGTGCGGCGATGGAACGACCACCCGTGAAGTGGGAGTGTCCAGCGTGCATCGACGACCGGTTTCTGTCCGAACCGTTGCCCGTGCGGAAGTCCAGGGCGATCGCCCTGAAGCTCTCTCACATGCCCGCCGGTCTCTGGGATGGGCAAGTGTTCGCCGGTTCGATGACGCTTGAAACCCCGCGTCTGCACACCGAATGGCGTTTCCCCGACTACACCACAGACGCCGAGCGGGCAGAAGCCGCACAACGGGGTCTGAGCATCCAATCCGTGTTCGGTCACGTCGTTCCGGACTATCCCAAACTGTTGCAGAAGGGACTATCCGGCATCCTTGCCGACGTCGCCGCTCAGCGACCTCAGGCTCAGACGGCTGAAGAGCACGTGTTCCTCGATTCCGTCGTGGTCGCTGTTGAGGCGGTGATGGGGTACGCCTCACGACTGGCCGTACGCTGTGAGACAGAAGCCGCACGGCAGTCCGATCCGCAGCGCGGGGCGGAACTGCGGCAGATGGCCGCCAACCTCCACCAGGTGCCCGCTGGACCGGCTCAGACGTTCTGGCAGGCCCTTCAATCGATCTGGCTGTTGCATCTGATGTTCCATTCCACGATGGACGGCAACGCCATGGGGCGTGTGGATCAGTATGTCTGGCCCTACCTGCATGCCGATCTCCAGGCAGGACGCACTGATCTCGAACGCGCGGCGGAACTGGTTGACTGCTTCTGTCTGAAATTCAACGAACGTGCCCAGACGACGGAGGAACAGCGTCCAGAGACGCGGGAGTCCGAACCCATCGACCCCATCCGCCGGGGACATCATGACACGTCCTCGCAGCTTGGCCGGCAGCGAGACCGGCTGGACGCCACGAATCACTGGCTGCAGAACATCATCATCGGCGGGCTTACCCCCGACGGCGCTGATGGGACGAATCCCCTCACCTTTTTGCTGTTGGAAAGCTACCGCCGCAACCAGATGACCAACCCGGTGATGACCGTCCGCGTGCATCGCCGTTCGCCCGATGCGCTCGTTCGCTACACGTGCGAGGTGCTCAAGGACGGCGGCGGAATGCCCGCTCTCTTCAACGACGAAACCCTGGTGCCAGCCCTGGAACGGCTCGGTATCCCTCGACCGGATGCGCGTGATTACACGAACGACGGCTGCTGGGAGGTGATCATCCCCGGACGGACCGATTTTCGCTTTCAGCGCCTCAGCCTGATGCTCTGCCTGGAACGGGCGCTCACCCGAGGCCGCTCGCGCCTCGACGGGACGCAGCGAGGGCCGGATACCGGGGATGCGCGCGCGTTCTCCAGTTTCGAGGACATTTGGCAGGCGTTTCTGATCCAGTTGGACGCGATGATCGGGTGGACGGTCCGCCGGGTCGTGGAGACGATCGACGACCGGTACACCATCGCGCCCGTGCCCCTGCTCAGCGCGTTGATCGACGGCGCGATCCATTCGCGTCGAGACATGACGGCGGGCGGCGCGAAGTTCCGGACGTACGGGATGCTCGCCGAGAGCGCGGCGCATACGATCGATTCGCTCACGGCCATCAAGACGGTGATCTTTGAACAGCAGAAGGCGAGCATGCCGGAATTGTGTGATGCGCTGGACGCTAATTTTGAAGGATACATCCCCTTACGGAACCAATTGCTCGCCGCCCCAAAGTATGGCAACGACGATGATCGGGCTGATGCCGTCGGTCAGGCGGTCATCGAGGCGTTCGTCACGACGGTCGGCCGGCACGCTGAAGCCCATCGCACGGTGATTCAATTTCCGTGCGGGGTGGGAACCTTCTCATGGTACATCGGGATCGGAGAAGGGCTCGGTGCGTCCCCTGACGGACGGCCGTCCGGCGACCCCGTCTCATCAAACTTTTCTCCGGCGTTAGGACGCGACCTGGAGGGCATTCCCGGGGCGATCCTGTCGTACGCCAGGATGCCTCATCGCAGCCTGTCCGCTGGCGGCCCGCTCGACCTCCGCCTGGCACGCCGTCTGGTCGAGGGCGAAGAGGGCACCGCACGGATGGCCGCGCTCATCCGCAGTTTCGTGGAGACCGGAGGCGCGATGATGACGTTGACCGTCGCCGACACGGAGGAACTGCGGGCAGCCCAGCGCGAGCCCGACAAGTACCGGTCCCTCAGAGTCCGGATGGGCGGCTGGTGCGCCTACTTTACGATGCTGAGCCACGAACAGCAGGAACACCATATCCGTCGTCAAGAGGGCCGCTCATGATCGACGCCAGCACGCTCGAAACCCCTCAGGGGACCATCTTCGATATCGACACCTTCGCCGTCCATGACGGACCCGGGATTCGGATGGCGGTCTACCTGAAAGGCTGTCCCCTGTCTTGCCAGTGGTGTCACAGTCCGGAATCGCGCCGTCCTGTACCGGAATTGATCTTCATGCGGGATCGTTGCGTCTTGTGCGGAACCTGTGTGGACGTCTGTCCCCGTGGCGTCCATGCGGTGAACGCATCAACCCATCAGATCCAACGGGAACTGTGCCGCGCATGTGGCCGCTGTGTCAACTTCTGTCCTCACAGCTCGCTCGCCATCAAAGGGTATACGGTTTCTGCTCTTGCTCTCGTCGCCAAAGCGGCACGGTTCAAGCCGTTCTTTGACCATTCAGGCGGCGGTATCACGCTTACTGGCGGCGAAGTGACTTACCAGACAGAGTTTGCGGAAGCGGTGCTGGCAGGCTGTCGATCTCAGGGCATTCACACCGCGATCGAGACGTGCGGAGCGTGCGGATGGCCTCAGTTGGAGCGGCTTCTGGCCCACACGAACCTTGTGCTCTACGACCTCAAGCTCATCGATGACGAAGCGCATCGTCGATCGACCGGCGCATCCAATCGACAGATTCTGCACAACGCGATGAAGCTGGCGGGTTACAACGTCCAGGTGCGCGTCCCGTTGATTCCTGGCATTACCGATACGGACAGCAACCTCCGTGGAATCTTTACCTTCATGCGTCGCGCGGGATTGCCGTCTGTGGCGCTGCTGCCGTACAACGCCTCGGCGTCTGCCAAGTACGAGTGGCTCGGTCTGACCTATCCGATTCAGGGTGAACCCCAGAACCGTGAACGTCTGAATTGTCTTGTCGAGATGGCCTGGCAGGTGGGACTCGAAGCCAGTATTGGCTAAAAGACAGAGAAGGAATGAAGAGATGAATGCACGAGAGCGCTTTCATGCTACGTTTGAGTACGGTCAACCCGACCGTGTTTTTTTGATGTCGCAATGGGCGTTCAACGACACCAGACAACGATGGCTGCGCGACGGGTGCACCAGGAAGGAGATCGAGCATGAGGTGCTATCCAAAGTCCCGCAACTGGTCAAGGACGGCGGCTTCTCCCCGATGGTAGACCACGCCGTCCCGCCCGATGTCCCGTTCGACAATTTCAAGTATTACATCGACCTTGTCCATGAGGTCTGCACGTATGGATGAACGTTACATGGCTTTTATGGGTTTAGCTCCGAGACGGATTCCCCACTGGGAGCATTGGTCGTGTCCGGATGCGGAAACGTATCTCGCCGGGATTGACTACTACGAGCACCCGAAGCTGTGCCGTGAACGCCTCAAAGAACTTTACCCGATGCTGAACTTGCCAGTTCCGGCGGATGACACGCCGAAGCCACGCCCCAGCCTCGGCCTGGAAGACGAAACCACGAGCGTGGACGAGGATGGGTGTCACTTCGTTCGCTGGGGAGACGGGAAATCGTGGCATTGGGATTGGGGGAAGCGATTTGCCTCCGTAGAGGAAGCGTTCTCTTTTTCCCCTCTTGAACAGGGCGATTTTACTCACATCCCGGTGGTCGAGTCGCGTGACTACTCGGATGAGGAGCGTCTCTACCAGGAGTACCGTAGCCATTACCCGGCTGAATGGGAGGACAAGGCCCCGGAAGGCTCCTCCGCTACTGTGGGGTTCTACAACACCATGTTTATGTGGCCACTCCTCATGTTTGGGTGGGAACTCTTCATGGAGATGTGTCTGGACGAGCGTTTTCAACGAATCATGGACGAGTTCGCGGAGATCAATCGGCGCGTATTCCGTGTTTTTGCATGCCTGCCGGTGCACTTTGTCGTCTGCCATGACGATATCGTCACCGCACGCGGACCGGTCTGCTCGCCCAAGTGGATGCACAGGTATATCTTCCCACGGTACGAAGAGTTCTGGGGAATGCTGAAAGCCGCTGGCAAGGAAGTGCTCTTCATGGCGGATGGCTGCATGGACCGGTACGCCGACGATATCTTCGTGTGCGGCGCTCGTGGGATCATCACCGAACCGTACACCGATTTCAAGACGATTGCCCGCAACCACCAGGATTGCTTCCTCGCCGGGGAAGGGGACAACCGCATCCTCACGCGGAACGATCCCGACGAAATCAAGGCGATGGTGCTGAATATGCTTGAAACCGCAAACATGACGGGCGGCTACGTCATGAGTATCGGCAACCATATCCCCTGGAACGTCACACCGGAGGGTATCAAACGGTATCTTGACCTCTCAGTAGAGCTCGCACACCGGTAGAAGGGCAGTGTGGCTGGACATCGAAAGCCCCGATGAAAGAGGTTGAATACGACGTCGTCGATAAGCCGATTCGGTGGTATTAGGAGGGGCGCCAATCCAGAAAGAGTCACACGAAAGCGCGAACACGCACCGCATGAGGGGTTTGTCCGGTTCGTCGTACCGGAGTTACTGGTCTACACGCTCATCATCGTGGACCTGCAAGAGGAGTCGCATCATGCTTAGCTCACGAGAACGTGTGAATCGTGCCTTACAGCACCAGGAGCCGGATCGGGTGCCGCTGGACTTGGGGGCCAGCGCGGTGACCGGCATGCAGGTGAACGTGGACGCTGCGGAACTCAAGCAACAGTATGGGGATCGCCTCGCCTTCTGGGGCGGCGGAGTGAACACCCAGCATACCCTCCCCTTCGGGACGCCGGATGAGGTGCGTCAAGAGGTCCGTGAACGGATCAAGATTTTCGGTCAAGGGGGCGGGTTTGTGTTCAACACGATCCACAATGTCCAGGCTCTGATTCCCATCGAGAACGTCCTCGCGCTCTACGAAACGGTACGCGAGTACGGGCGCTATCCCCTGTAGAGAGGACGATAGGGAGAAACCACGATGAAGATCACGAAGGTAGAGACGTTGCTCGTGAAACCTCGTTCATTATTCCTCAAGATCCACACGGATGAGGGACTGATCGGACTGGGAGAACCCATCCTCGAGGGGCGGGCGCTGACCTGCGCGACCGCGGTCGCTGAACTCGAGCCCTACCTCCGCGGCCAGGACCCGTGCCGGGTCGTCCACCACTGGCAGGCGATGTACCGGCATGCCTTCTACCGCGGGGGGCCCATCCTGACCAGCGCGCTGTCTGGAGTGGAACAGGCCCTCTGGGACCTGACGGGCAAAGCCGCCGGACTGCCGGTGTACCGGTTGTTGGGGGGACCGCTGCGGGAGCGGATCCGGGTCTACGGCGGCGCTGGGGGCGGCACGCCAGAAGAAGCAGCAAAGAGTGCGAAGGCTTGCGTGGAGAAGGGCTATAATGCCTTCAAGACCGGGGTGTTCGGCGGGCGCCCAGCCCGGATCGTGGAGTCGCTGGCCTTTGTGGAGCGGGCGGTGAACATCTTCTCAGCCATGCGCGAGGCCGTGGGGCCGGAGATCGACATGGCCATCGACTTCCACGGGGCGATCGGTCCGCAGACCGCGGCCCTGCTCATCAAGGCCCTGGAGCCGTACCAGCCGATGTTCGTCGAGGAACCGGTGCAGTGCCAGAATGTCGAGGTGTTAGCAGACCTGGCGCGCAAGACCCACATCCCCATCGCCACCGGGGAGCGCATCTTCACCAAGTGGGGCTTCCGGGAGATCCTGGAGCAGCGGGCAGCCTCCATTCTCCAGCCAGACCTGTCGCACGCTGGCGGCATCTTCGAGTGCCGGCTGATCGCGGGGATGGCCGAGAGTTACTACGCCGGGATCGCGCCGCACTGCCCGCTGGGGCCGATTGCCATGGCTGCCTGCCTGCAGCTCGACGCCGCCATTCCCAACTTCCTGATTCAGGAGCAGGGCTCGCTGGGGGTCGGGTACTTGAAACAACCGTTTGTGGTCAAAGACGGGTTCATCGAGCTGCCCCAGGGGCCAGGCCTGGGGATAGAGCTGGACGAAGAGGCGATGCAGGGGCAGATCACCCAAGAGGACTGGAAGAATCCGCAGACCTACCTGCCGGATGACGGCTCGGTCGTGGACTGGTAACACGAACACGTGAGAAATGGAGGACAACCATGTCCGCGGAACTCTCGCCAAAGGAGCGCGTGTGCCGCCAGGCCAGAGGACAGGAGGTGGACCGCCCGTGATTGCGGATACCATGGATGGGCGACGCTCGTCGAACCAGATTTCTTGAGGAAAGGACACATCCGATGAGGCAGAAGCAGAGCAGCAAGGTTCGTATCGGAATTGTCGGCACAGGCGGCATGGCCAGAGCCCATTTACAAGGCTACCGCGCCCTGGTCGATGCCGGCTATGATCAGTTTGAGATCGCCGCGCTCAGCGACGTCAACGAAGAACGCCGGAAGGCCTTTGCGGCTGTTGTCGAGGAGCTGTTCGGCCTCTCCCCGCTCCAGTTCGCCAGCGCTGAGGAGATGGCACAACGAGGGGACCTCAACGCTGCGGACATCTGCACGCCCCACGCCTTCCACCACAGTGTTGCTGTTCCCTGTCTAGAGGCCGGGCTGGACGTGATGGTGGAAAAGCCCTGCGGGATCTCCATCAAGGCGACCGACCAGATCATCAAGGCCGCATCGAAGAAGGACCGTATTGTTGCGGTTGCCGAGCAGGTACGGCGGGGCCTGAAAGCACGCTGTATGGAGTGGGCCATCAATCACGCTCAGATGGTGGGTGCCCTTCGTTTTCTCTCTGTGACGGGTTTTTCGGAGATGGATTTTGCCGCCCAGAAGGATGCGTACGCCTGGCAGTGGCGTTTTCTGAGGCTTCTCACAGGCGGCGGCATGGCGTTCGACGCCGGCGTGCATTTTGCCGATATGATGGATTTCCTGTTCGGGGACGTTGAGGAGGTCAGCGCCTGGACGAAAACCTTCCAGTCGGTGATGGTCGATTCGCCCGAGCTGGGGCCACAGCCGATGGATGTCGAAGATACCTGGATGGCGATCATCACCTTCAAGAGCGGTCTGGTGTGCAACTGGTCCTGGTCATTCTCTGCGTTGGGAGAGAAAGTCGCCGCGCAGATCCTGTATGGCGCTCTGGGCAGCATCCGGGACCGAGGAGGGTGGATGCACACCTTCCAGAATGGCGGTGATATCACCTATGCCGATGGCGCCAGAAAACCGTACGAAGAGATCGAAGCAGAATACCGTGCGCAACTGGAGCCCGAAGTCCGTGAGAGGCTCTTCCCCTTCGGGATCGAACATGATATCGCTCTGGAATGCTGGGATTTCATCGATTCTGTGCAGAAGCGCAGGAAGCCGGAGATCGATGCGGAGACGGCGAAACGGACCAAGTCGCTCTGCCTGGCAATCTATGAGTCGGCCCTGGCAGGCAGACCGGTGAAGGTGGCGGACGTCTTCACCGGGAAGATCAGCGCGTATCAGGATCCGATCAACGACTACTGGAGGATCTGATGCAGTATAACGCGCGGGGGAAGCGGTACTGAATGTCCCTCTGACAGCGCACTGGCTGCAGTACCGGGCGAGGTTTGTCTCCCTGTATGGCTGCTCCTCACCCCAGTTGCGAGAGGTACGTGTGGACCTTCGATGATGAGCTCCCACCCTTGCTATACTGATGATTGGCAGCGTACCAACCCCGACCTGGTGCTCTACCTGCCACATCTGCCGGCCGGGCCGGACGGTGATAACGAGCATCTGATTATCAATGTCATGCCCAGGTCCGGTGATCTGCTCGCGACGTGGACAACGGGCACGTATGAGTCGGCGCCAAATACCCACACGGTCGTCAGCCGTAGTCGGGACGGGGGAATCACCTGGACGGCCCCGGAACCGATGCCCGGTACCAACGATGGGTTGATGCTGGGTGGACGATGGGGATTCCATATCGTCAGTCAATCCGGTCGGGTCTATTTTTTCTTCAACAAGTGTACGGGTATCTGGGACACATCATACACGCTGAACGGGGTGATGCGCTGTGTCTATTCCGATGACGATGGCCATACGTGGCAGCCCGGTGGCGTTCTCCCATTCTACCGTCGCCAGCAGTACGATCACTCGGATCCACGTGTGCCGTGCGCGTGGATTGTGTGGCAGCCAGCCATCCGTGACGCCAAGGGACGATGGATTGCCGGGTTTACCCGATGGAGTAGCTTCTCTCGATTTCCTCAGCCTCAGACCGGCTGGCACTTAGATTCACGGTCCGAATTGATACGCTTCGACAACCTCGATGATGGACCGCATCCTCAGGACCTGCGCATGACCTGGTTACCCGAAGGTGACTCGATCAGTGTCCCCTGTCCGGTCGAGCCAGAGAAGTCCAAAGGCTACAGTTTAGCCGAGGAGCCTTCCATCGTGTTGTTGCCCGATGGAGGCCTGTTCATGGTGATGCGAACCCGCACAGGCCACATCTGGTATACGGTCAGCGACGATGATGGGACATCCTGGCGACCGGCCGACATCCTCCGCCGTTGCGACGGCGGAGCCGGGATGTTGCACCCCAAGTCGCCCTGCCCGATCTACCGTCTGACTGATGGGCGCTACCTGCTCTTCTTCCACAATCACGATGGGACAGGCTATGGGGCTGCCGGACCACACGATATGAACGCCCGTCGTCCGATCTTCGTGTCGGTCGGCGAATTCCGTTCCAACGCCCATCAGCCCATCTGGTTCAGTGAACCCCAACTCCTGTTCGATACCCACGGGGTCGCCCTGGGGCCGGGCAATGGCACCATTGAGGGGGGCCGGACGTGGCTGGCACTGTATGGTTGTCTGACCGAACACCACCATCAGCGGAGCCTGTGGTACCCTGACCGCAAACACTTCCTGCTCGGTCGCTCCATCACCGATGAGTTACTGGCGGACATGGTGGTACCACCGTAGTGTGTCAAAGGAGGGACGTATGCCCACGACCAGAATCGCTCACCATCACGGGGCACCGACCCTGTTCATCTTATTCGGCCAGCACATCACCCCTGTGCTGGACCATGACCTGAACCTGACTCTTTCCAGCTCCGACGGCCGGCGGCTCTGGGAAAGTTCGCGCTCCCATCCTCCGACTTTCGCGGTGGTCGCCGGGGATGGAGCGAGACAGACCCTCCCGCTGTCGAGCGCGAAGGAGATTTCCGTCACAGATTTTGCCGAGGGTGCATACCATGGTCATACCGTGCGGCTGAGCGGGTACCCCGGTGCCAACCTTGCGCTGGAGCTCACCCTCGCCATCGACCCGCGCTCGGATGAACTCTTGATTCAGACGGCCCAGACGCATGGGCCGGATACCGTGGTCCGCATCGACCATTGCTACCGATTCGAAAAACCCATCCTGGATGGCGGGTACATGGTCCTCCCGCATGGGTCGGGGTACCTCATTCCAGCGGCCTGTCCCGACGAACTACCGGGCCAGGGACTCCAGGGCGGTCTCATCGGCGCACGCTGGACGCTCCCGCTGTTCGGGATGGTCCGCGGTCGCGATGCGCTGTGCATCATCGTGGAGACCTGGTGGGACTGTGACGTGGCCGCCCTGCACCGGCCGGGCGACGGGTCTGCGCTGGATTTCTCCTGGCTGGACAGCCTGGGTACGCTGGACTACCCGAGACGATTCCTGTTGCGGTGTGCGGAGGGTCTGGACTACGTCGGCATGGCGAAGCTCTACCGCGAGTACGCCGGACAGCGAGGCCTGCTGTGCCCCCTCGCAGAAAAGGCAGAGCAGACGCCCATCATCACCCGGTATATCCAGAATATCCTCGTCCGCTGGCCTGCCTGGAGTCCCAGCGATGCGGAGACGGTGCTCACCGATCTTCGTCGGCTCCGGACGATGGGGTTTGGGATCAACTTCTTCTTCCCGAAATGGTCATCCTCCGGCTACGCGCCGGAACGGGCGACCGCCACCACCGCCAACGCCGGCTGGCAGGCGTTCCTGCACCCCAACCCTGTACCAGGCGGCTGGTCGGCGCTGGTCGAGTACGCCCGCGCCATCCACGAACTCGGCTGCACGGTTCAGGGGTTTATCAACCCGCGCACCCAGGTTCCGGATGGCCCCGCGTTCGATGAGACGCGGTGGCCGCATGATGCAGATGGCCATCCGATCCATGACCTGAGCGTGCATGACGCGGTCGACCGCATCCAGCGGGTGCTGGACCACGTTGAAGGACAGAGATTACAGCTTGATGTGCTGTACTACGACGGCTACTCTGCCCATCTCGGCCTGCCGCCGGACCATTCCCCTGCGCATCCGGTGACCCGGCGTCAGACCTTCGAAGGACAGAACGCCTGCTTTGCCGAAACTCGCCAGCGTGGCATCATGCCAGGAGGTGAACTTGCCCGGTTCTGGTGCATGGCTGACTGCGATTACTTCTTCTTCACCGACTGGTCGAATGATCGTCTCGTGAATACCCCAAACCAGGGTGCGCCCGCGCCCGTGGGGGAGCCCATTCCCCTGTTCCAGCTTGTGTTCCATGATTGCTGTATCGCAGGTTTCTCAGGAGGAGGGTACCGGCTGTACGCGCCGGGCTACGACTGGTGGCCAGACCGGACCCCCCGACTCTACGAGTTGTTGTTTGCGTCTGCGCCCGCACACAACTGGTTACCGGATGGATACGTTCCGGTGAGAGACTGGGACAGCCCTGCTGCCCGGCAACGCTGGCGCTGGCTGAAGCGCTGGAGCGCGTACTACTCCACGATCGCGATGGCAGAGATGGTCTCACACCGATTCCTGTCCGCAGATTCTACGCAGCAGCGTGTCGAGTTCGCCAACGGAGTGATCGCAGAGTTCAACAGGGTCTCCAATCAGTTCCGGGTCATCGGAGTCCCCGGGTTCAGTGGAGATTGGGAGAGGCCGGATTTGGAAGGGAACGGGTGAACGAAGGGACGAACAAGAGAGCAGGGAGGCACGATCATGACGACACGCCTGAGGATCGGCAATGGAACGGGCTGGACATTCCTCAACGGGCAGTGGACGGATGGAGACCGCGGGGAACTCATCCCGCCGGACGGCGGGGGGAAAGAGTACATCGCGGTTGCGCACGGGCAGGAGTACGCCGATCTGACCGCGACGTTCCGGTTCAAATTCCGGAGCGGGTTCGCCGGGGTGCGGTTGCTCTTCCGACTGCAGGATATGATGCGCTACTACGCGCTCGACATTCCGTGGGGCGGCCAGCAGAATCGCAACCGGCATTTCTGGGCGGGGATCGTCGTGGCGGACGGGTCCCCCCTGCAGCGGTACCTTCAGCTCGGACTCGTCCTCGGCGTCTGTCCTGAGCATGAGCGCTGGTACGAAGCACACGTCGAGTGCCGCGGCTCGCGTATCCGGACCTGGATTGAAGGCCGGCCGGTGGCGGACATTCAGGACACAACCTATACCACGGGTCGGGTGGGCCTGATGGCAGCGGTGACCGCAGTCCGGGAATCCCCTCATTTCGTGGACCTGGAAGTCGAGGGGACGCCGTTCGGTCCCTCATCCTGGCGCGGACTGGACCCGCCACCGCAACACTGGATCACCCCATGCTGCGAAGTCGATCCCGACGCGTATCAGAGTTATCCGAACGTGATCAAGAGTCGATCCGGCTCGCTGACGGTCCAGATCCCGTTCGGCAACCCGAATCAAGGCGAGGTCCGGCGTACGGTCACCGTCCAATCGACCGATGGCGGGCGGACCTTCTCAGCTCCCCAGCCCGCGACACTGCCGCAGGGGTTTGGCGCTCCGTTCGTCAGGCAGGACGGCACCTGGGTGTGCGTACATGGTCGGGAGAAGGTGCCGATTGATCAGGCCCTGTATACGGTCGAATCCCATGATGAAGGACACACATGGAGCGATGCGAAGCCATTGCACGTCATCGGGGAATGGCCGAAGGAGTTCTCGTTACCGGCGTACCCGTCGGGACGCCCGTTGCGCTTACGCGACGGGACGCTCCTCGTGACCGCCTACTGCACCGTGGATGGTGTCGCTACGAATTTCGTGTTCCGCAGTACGGATGATGGCATGACATGGGCCGCCCCCGTTCGCTGTGATCGCAACAACACACGGCATGCCCAGTGGTTCTGTCCCGCCAATTTCTCCGAACTCGGCCTGGCTGAGGTCACGGACAACGTGATCCTGGGGTATGGTCGTCCCGGGCCGTGGCCGTATATGTGGCAGGTGCAGAGCCACGACGGAGGCCAGACCTGGCAGCCGGCCGCGTTCGGCTCGTTCCCGGGGTACTGTATCACGCTGACACGCACGACGAGCGGCGCGCTGGTCGCCATCCACCGGTTTCCGTACCTGACCGCCAACGTCAGTTACGATGGTGGGAGAACGTGGGCCGCGGGGACGATCATCGATTATCCCGCATGGGCCAACCATCATGCGCTCGAAGTCGAACCGGACGTCGTGCTGGTGGTGTATATGGGGCATATCGTGGAAAAAGGCCAGCCGGATACCCGTGTGCTCCGGCTGCGTGTGACAGGACACGGGCTGGAAGTGGACCGCTCCTGATTGTGGATATGACAGCTTCGGAGATCCCAGGACTGTATCAACTCGACCTCTGGCTGGCGCATCCGGTGACCATCCAGGTGGGCCGTCTCGGGCGGTTTCTGTTCCCCGCCGGCCGGTACATCTACACCGGGAGTGCCCTCAATGGCCTGGAGCGGCGGATCGCGCGACACCGCCGCCGACACAAACGCTTGTTCTGGCACATCGACTACCTGCTGGAGTACGCCCGGATTCAAGGCGCGGTGCTCTACCCGACCCGTGAACGAGGGGAATGCGCGCTCAACGCGCAAGTCCTGGCTCGTCCCGAGGCTCGGGTCGTGGTCCGGCGCTTCGGGGCCAGTGATTGCCGGTGCGCTGCCCACCTCGTCTACCTCGACAAGCCGATTCGGTGGTCTTAGGAGGGGCAACGGTACAGGAAGGTTGCTCGAAGGAGCAAACACGCGCCCCTGGATCGCTGGAAGGGAGACCATGCTGACCGCTCAACAACGGTTCCTACAGACGATGGCCTATGCTCCCGGTACCCGTCCACCTTTCTGGGAGGAAGGAATCCGGGACGAGGTGTGGGAGACCTGGCGCCAGCAAGACGGCAGCTCGTCTGAGGAATTCTTGAAACAACACCCTTTCGACCGGTACAGCCTCGTGGAGGTCAATTTGCATCCGATCCCGGACTTCCAGGCCGATGAGGGACAGGATCGGTTCCAGCGCTTGCGGAGGCACTATCGAACCGATGCCGTCGCACGACTGCCGCACGATTGGACGGACCAGGTGCAGCGGTGGTCGCACCGCGACGAGCCCCTCGGGATGACGGTCAGCCGCGGGGTGTTTCGGTCGCTGAGGGTCGATGACTGGGGCACGCTGACGATGCTGCTCTTGACGATGGCTGACGATCCCGTCGTGATTGAGTCCATTATGGAAGACGTGACCGACCTGTCGCTGTGGGCATTGGATCGGGTGCTTGCTGAACTGACGCTGGACTTTGCCATCTTCAACGAACCCATCGCCAGCTTCCATGCCCCGGTGCTCTCTCCGGCGTATTACCGACGGTTTGCCCTCCCTCACTACGTTCGTGTGATCGAACGCCTCCGGATGGCAGGCATCCCCGTGGTGGTGGTGCAGACGTACGGCAACGTGGAGCCATTGATCCCGCTCTGGCTGGAGGTAGGCGTCAATACGTTGTGGGGCTTCCATGCGAATCAGGCGAGGATGGATTATGTCGCGCTGCGGCAGCGGTATGGCAAGGCGCTTCGGCTCATCGGGGGCATGAACGCCGCCATGCTCCTGAAGGGCCAGGCCGCGATCGATGAGGAACTCAGGCGTACGGTCCTGCCCCTGGTCGAGGAAGGGGGCTACCTGCCGATGCTGGATGACCGGGTGCGTCCAGGAGTGCCGTATGCGCACTATCGCTACTACCGCACCCGGCTTGAGAGTCTGGTCGCAGGACAGTGAGTGAGAAAGGGAGAAGGAGAGAACAGTGCGCCGGCGATTTTGCTTTTGTTTCCCGGTCGTCTGAGAGAAAGCGTCTCCTACAACGAACGCAGAGAGCGAGCAATGCTGAGGAGAAATGAGATGAACAGAGGTAGACCGATACAGATAAGGAGGAAGGGTAACGATTTGATCCTCAAAAACAGATGGCTGACCGTTGATTTGAAGGTCTCGGCCAATGGGTCACGATCACGTAGTCAGACGTGGAGACAGAAGACGTGATAAAAAAAGACTTGCTGGGCAGCGTCGTCGAGCTTGAGTTCACCCTGGATCATCACCGGATTGAGGACTGGGCGGTGATGAGGGATGCTCACGATGAGACAATCTACAGGAGTGGCGAGTTTACTGCACAGCTCACCGTCACGCATCGTGCTCCGCGTGTTGATCTGCTGTCTGTGCATCTGGAGAAAGGTGGAAAAGGGTTTGATGTGAATCAGTTGCACGTGACGGTCAGGAGTCCCTTGCGCGATCTCCACCGGATCTGGGTACCGCATATGCTCTTAGAAGGCACCTTGGACAGAGTTACCTTAGGAGGTGGGCCAGGCATCCTGACCTGTGCCAATCGGGCGGTTGCCTTCGTGGCCGGTCTCAACCGGTACGGACGAAACCGGGTAAGTGTGGGGCTTTTGGATCAAACTATAGAAACAGAAGTCAGAGGAGGGGGGATAACGGACAGCGGCCGGAATCGCATCGTGGAGTTTCTCCGCCCGTTTCCGGGACTGAGCCTGTATCGGACCGTCTACGAGGAGACGATCTACCTCAACTGCGAAGAGGGGTCGTGGTTCGAGGCGATGGCAGACTTCGCGAAGTATGAGGAGGAAGCCACCGGGGCAAGACCTGCCCCACGTCACCCGGACGCCGATCAACCGCTTTACTGCACCTGGTACGCCCACGGGCCTCACGTGACGCAGGAGAAGATTGAGGCGGAGATCGACATGGTCAGAGATCTCGGTTTCAAGAACTATATCATCGATGAGGGGTGGTTCGGTCGGGAACCGGAGCCGTGGACCTACCGAGGGGATTACACCCCGGATCCAAACCGGTTCCCCGACTTTCACGGGATGATCGAGAAACTGCACCGTGCCGGCTTGAACGTGATCCTCTGGGTCTCCCCGTTCCAGATCGGGAAGGCGAGCAGCCGGTATGAAGCGATGAAGCCCTACCTGAGCTGGTGGAACCAGTTCGGTGAGGTGCCCTACTTCATGGCCACGATGTGGCCGTGGGTGATGGGCGAGTTTCAGGGGGAAGTCCTTGCCGAGCGGCTGGAACTCTGTCCGCGCACAGGGATCACAGAAACATACGTGCCGGAACTGGTGGAGCGGTTGATGCGGGACTATGAGATGGATGGACTCAAGATCGATTTCCTGGATCAGATCATGGTGATGCCCTGTCGGGCGGATCATCCCCATCGCTACGAGAATCTGGGGGAGCCGGTCATGAAGACCGTCAGGGCGATGATTGAAGCGATCCGGGGGGTGAAGTCCGATGCGATCGTCGAGTTCCGCCCGCCGTACGCCAACCTGGTCCTGCGCCCATTTGCTACGCTCTACCGCGCTCAGGACTGTCCGTGGGATGTCGATATGAATCGACGACTGTGTGCGTGGATGAAGGCATTCACTCCGCAGCCGGGGCCGCTCGTTGTTGCAGATTACCTGACCTTTCCGCCGGAGGAGACCCCCATCAATATCGCCAAATCGCTGGCGGCGGTCATCCTCTACTCTGTTCCATCCGTCGCAGAGGATTTTCGGAAGTTATCGCCGGGGCGGATGGAGCTGCTGCGACAGTGGCTGGCCTTCTATAGCGCGCACCGGCAGGAATTAGTCACTGGCCGGTGGCGGCCGCTTGAATTCGACCCGCACTACTCGACAGTGGTGATTGAGGGGGAACAGGAGACCTTCATCGGGTTTTTCAAGGAGACGCCGGGACAGGTCGCCCTGACAGCCGCCGCACCGGAGAGGATATATCTCATCAACGCGACGGGAAGTCCCTCAGTGCGCACCCGCCTGTCCGGGATTGCGGGGCACTATGACGCGACGGTCTGCGATCCCTTTCTCCGGGAGATCGGGCCTGGCTGTGTGACCGCGACGGAGCACGGAGTCGAGATCGATGAGAAGGTCCCGGAGGGGGGAATGCTCTGTCTCTCCCGAAAGAAGGGAAGATAGGAGTAAAAAAGGGAGGACGAGCGGCGTGTGTGCTATTCAGCATTCGCAGTGGAGACTGCAAGGGCCCATGCAACGAGATTCGAGGGGGAGAGATGGACTCGCTAAAACTGGGGTATGTGGGCTGTGGCTTCATGGCACAGAAAGTGCATATCCCGAACATCGTGACAATACCCGACTGCGAACTGCTCGCCTTGGCGGAACTCCGCCCAGCGCTCGGGCGGAAGGTCCAGGCGCGATACCGGATTCCACGGCTGTATGCCGATCATCGGGCACTGACTGACGATCCCGACGTGACCGCCGTCGTGGTGTCCGGCCATTTCAGCGGCCAGGGAGAGATCGCCCGGGACCTCTTGCTGGCAGGGAAACATGTGTTCGTAGAAAAGCCGATGGCGGTGACAGTGCCGCAGGCCGAGCGGATCCTCGCCGCCGGCCGGCAGGTCGGCGCTCGCCTGATGGTCGGCTACATGAAACGCTACGATGCGGGCAATGAGCTGGTGAAGGAGGCGATTGCCCGGTTCCGGGAAACGGAGGAACTGGGCGAGGTGACCTATGCCCGGCTTCATGGGTTCACCGGAGAGTGGATCTGCAACCTGGATACCCCGATGGAGACGACCGAGGAGCCCGTCCCGCCCGCTGATACCATGAAGCCGGACTGGCTTCCGGACGAGTTCGTCGGCCGCTACATCGGTTATCTGCAGCAATACACCCACAATATCAACCTCATCCGCTGGTTGCTGGATGCGGACGATCGGGTGCGGGTCAAGGCGGTCGATCTTGACGCGGACGGGCGGAACGGCGTGGTCATCCTCGATGTGGATGGAATACGGGTCGTGCTCGAATCTGGGCGAGTCAGCTATTATGGCTGGGAAGAGCATACCCAGATCTACTTCCGGCACGGTTGGGTCCACACCTGGGCGCCGCCGCTGTTGTTGAGGAACGTGCCGGCGAAAGTGGAAATCTATCGCGGGGCGAAGGGGCATGAGTTGTCCTATCCGATTCCGTCAGAGGGATGGACGTGGTCGTACCGGCGCGAGATGGAGCACTTCATCGCCGCCCTGCGCAACGGAGAGCCGTTTCGCTCATCGGGCGAAGATACGCTGACGGATGTCCGCCTCTTTGAGGAGATCTACCAGATCTATGTGCGGCAGAGATGAAACGCCGGCCGCATAGGAACGGGTCGTCCGAGAGCGTAGCGGAGACACATCACTCCATGGAAAGGGAGGCCTGTGGTGGACGAAACAGACAGCAAGAGATTTCTGGCGGCAGCGCGGCGGGGTATCGAATGGATTGCGAGGCAGCAGCGGGAGGATGGTTCGTTTGGCGATCCCCAGGACGGCATCGGTGCCTACTACAAAACCCCTTATGCTCTGGCGGTGGCAGGATGTCATCGGGAGGCACAGCGGCTGGTAGACTGGGTGGCCAGGCACCACTTCACGCCGGAAGGCGATTTTCGCGCTCCTGAGCGGAAGGCGCGAGAGCCGTTTCACGAGGCGTGGCCGGTGTACGCCAATGCGTGGCTGGTCCAGGGCGCCCACCGCCTGGGGCGCTGGGATCTCTCCCTGCGAGGAGGAGAATTTCTGCTCCGCTATCAGACCCCCAGCGGCGGGTTCTATGCCCTCGACGGTGAAACGCCTTTTCTGGAGCCGGTTTGCACCGCCTGGGGAGGATTGGCGATGCTGGCAACAGGATGTGTTGCGCCAGCCCGCCGTGCTGGCGACCTGCTGGTGAACCTGGTGGCGGCCCAGCCCGATCCGGGGCGGTTTTACTTTCGAATGGACGTGGAGGGCCATATCATCACCGACGTCCCGGCCGGCTCTGAGTTGTTCTACTACTCGGCGCGGTACCTCAGATCGAAGGGCACATAAGAC
>JACQVL010000273.1 GCA_016209865.1 Candidatus Latescibacterota bacterium
ATGTACGATGGCCGGCTGATGGGGATCGTCCCGGCTGGGACGCCACGGAACGTCATCGGAGGTCTGATGGCGGGAGAGGGGTAAGAGCGATTTTGGATTTTATATTGTAGATTTTGGATTACGGATATGATGTTGCGACAGGCGAATGGTTTAATACCATTTACCTTTGGAGGAACTATCATTGAAGGCAGATAGGTGATCGTTCATAGATGGATTTATCAATCCAAAATCCAAAATCCAAAACCCAAAATCAGTCTACGGTGAGGAGGTGGACGGGACGGCGGTGGCGTTCGAGTGTTCTTTCTTCCGTGATCGCGGTCGTGAGCGCGTTCGGGATCGGGGCGCTCATCATCCGGGCGGCCGGGTACGATGCGGGAGTCGCGCTCGGCGCGCTGCTCGACGGGGCGGGGGGCAGTTGGTACAGCCTCTCTGAGACGTTGCTGAGAAGCTGTCCCCTGCTGTTGACCGGCCTGGCGGTCGCGTTCGCGTTCCGGTGCGGGGCCTGGAATATCGGCGCGGAAGGCCAGTTCCTGGTGGGAGCGCTGGCCGCGGCGTGGGCCGGTCCGCATTGCGACGGATGGCCGGGATACGTGGCGACTCCGTTCCTGCTCCTCCTGGGGGCATGCTGCGGCAGCATCTGGGGCGGCATCGCTGGCCTGCTCAGAGTTCGTCGGCGCGTCCAGGAAGTCATCAGCACGATCATGCTCAACTTCGTGGCCATCCAGTTGGTCAGCTACGCAGTCCACGGCCCGCTGATGGAGTCGACAGGCCAGTTCCCGCAGACCAGCCCGATCGCTGAGGCCGCCCGGTTGACCCGGTGGTTTCCGCCGACGCGGCTGCACGCCGGGGTGTTTCTCGCCGCGCTCTGCGCCGGTCTGCTCCACGTCCTGCTCTTCCGGACGGTGTTCGGCTACGCCGTGCGGGCGGTCGGACTGAACGCGACCGCGGCTCGCTCGGCGGGTATCGATGTCCCGATGACGGTGCTGGGCGCGATGTGCGTGAGCGGCGGGCTTGCGGGACTGGCCGGGGCGGTGGAACTCTCCGGGATCACGTATCGGCTCTACGAAGACTTTGCCGGAGGCTACGGCTACACCGCCATCGCCGTCGCGCTGCTCGGCCGTCTCCATCCCGCCGGCGTCGTGTTCTCTGCCCTGCTGTTCGGGGCGCTCGAGACCGGAGCCAGCGGACTGCAGCGGACCGCCGGGATCTCGTCGGTGCTGGTGTACGTGATTCAGGCCCTCATCCTGCTGTTCGTCGTGGGCGCGTCGGTCTACGAGAGACGAACACGATAGATGCCGGAGGGATGGTGAAGGGAGAGATTACTGATGTCATCTGCTGAACCGTGGACGCCCGTTGGCCCAGATATCGAGTCCGTCTTCGTCCATGACCCCGACCCGCTGCATGCCCTCTCCGAGGCGCGCGTCCCGGCCATCCTCTTGCGCCAGGCATACGCCCCGACTCAGTGTCACGGGCTGATCCGGCGGTTCATCGAGCGGGGACTGATGAGGGCCCCGGACGATCCGATGGCCGCTGCTCAGGATCCGCGCACACGGATCGACATCGGCACCAGCCTGGGCAATCGTGGAGCGGACAAGGAAGCGTTCTTGGAGCATGCAATCGGCACACACGAGCTGTTCAACACCCTGTTTGACGGGTTCGAGAATCCGGTGAAGATCATCTACGATGCCCTGTCCACATTGGCGGTCGGCAAACAGGTGAAGGTCGCCCGCGAACCCGACGGCCGTCTCTACGGTCCGGCGATCTTTCGCGTTCACTACGGCGGCCATACGTACCGACCCCATATTGACCACGTTGTGTTGCGTGAAAAACGCTCTCAGTACGCTGTGTCTCGTTTTCAGCACCAGTTTGCAGGCGTCATCTGTTTTCAGAACGATTCCCCTGACGGAGCAAGCACCCAGGCCATCCTCCATCGGTGCCTCTGGACGCCGGAGATTCAGCCTTACATCGAAGCGGGAACGTTTCATGAGTACGCCACTGAACATCACATCGACCACTACCGGGTCGATCTGGCTCAGGGTGACCTGTACTTCTTCAACACCCGCTGCATCCACGAAGTGCCGGCGGTGCAAGGCAGGAATCCCAGAATCGTCCTGGCCACGTTCATCGGCTACTCCCCGGACGACGATGACGTGTATGTGTGGTCGTGAACAGACGAACAGGGGAACAGGAGACCCCGGATGGACTTCTGGCTCCTCTTCATCAGCCTGATCCGGGCTGGACTGAAGATGGCCGTTCCGCTGTTGATGACTGCCCTTGGTGAACTCTTCGCGGAGCGTGCCGGGGTGATCAACATCGGCCTTGAAGGAATGATGCTCGCCGGGGCGTTCGGCGGGATGGCCGGGTCGTATTTCACCGGGAGCCCCTGGATCGGTCTGCTGGTCGGCGTCGGAGCGGGACTCCTCTTCGCCGCGCTCTTCTCCGTGATGTCCGTCGGACTGGGAGCGGATCAGGTCGTGACCGGGGCGGCCATCAACCTGATGGCCCTGGGGTTGACCGGCGTCCTCTACCGGCGGATTTTTGGGGTGACCGGAGCCGCGCTGTCGGTCCAGACGTTCGCTCCGGTCGGCCTTCCGGGATTCCAGGATATTCCGGTACTGGGCGAGATCGTGTCCGGGCATACCGCCCTGCTGTACATCGGGTTTGCGCTCGTGCCGGTCGCCACATGGGTTCTCTTCTCGACCTCGCTCGGCCTGACGATCCGGTCCGTCGGAGAATACCCCAGGGCGGCAGACACCGCCGGTCTTGCCGTGAGCCGGGTCCGCCATGCCTGCGTCCTGGCGAGCGGGGTGCTGGCTGGGGCTGCGGGGAGTTATCTCTCCCTGGCCCACTCGAACACGTTTGTGGAGGGGATGTCTGCCGGCCGCGGGTTCATCGCGCTCGCCATCGTCATCTTCGGGCGCTGGCGTCCGGCCGGCGCGATGTGGGCCGCGCTGCTGTTCGGCCTGGCGAACGCGGTGCAGTTCCAGTTTCAGGCGATCGGGTCGGCCATCCCGTATCAATTTTTCTTGATGCTGCCGTATGTCCTGACGCTGCTCGTGCTCGTCCTCTTCGCCGGCCGCGCCCGACCGCCGGCCGCGCTGGCGAGGGCGTATGAACGTTAGAACGTGCGAACGTGCCAACGTATGCTCTACTTGACCCGTAAAATCGAATTCGCCGCCGCCCACGTCTGCCGGCGGCCGGAGTGGCCGGACGAGCAGAACCGCCGGGTCTACGGCGCGTGTGCGATCGGCTCAGGACATGGCCATGACTACGTCTGTGACGTCACCGTCAAAGGCCCGATCGACCCGCGCACCGGGATGGTGGTGAATCTGGTCGAGGTGAACCGGACGATGAAGGCGGTCGTCGGGGTGCTGAATGCAACCCATCTGAACGACGATCATCCCGCGTTTCAGGAGCGTGTGCCGACGACGGAATGGCTGACGCTGGTGCTGTGGGACCGGCTCCAGCCCCATCTGGAGCGATGCTTGCTCCATCGAATCCGGCTGCAGGAGAGCCGGACGCGGGTGGTCGAATACCGGGGGGAAGGTTCGATGGTCTATGTCACACGGCGGATCGAGTTCAACGCGGCGCACCGGCTGCACAGCGCCGTGTTGAGCGATGAAGAGAACGCGGAAGTGTTCGGCAAGTGCAACAGTCCGAACGGTCACGGGCACAACTATGAGCTGGAAGTGACCGTCCGGGGTCCGGTCGATGAGCGCACCGGGACGGTCATCGACCTCGAGCACCTGGACAAGGTGCTCGAAGAAGAAGTCATGGCTCGGTACGATCATAAGAACCTCAACGTGGATGTCGAGGAATTCCGCACGCTCAACCCGACCTCCGAGATGTTCGCACGGGTGATCTGGGACCGGCTCGCTGTCCGCCTGGCCGACCCGCCGCGCGCGCTCTACAGAGTGCGTCTGGTTGAGACATCGAAGAACGCGTTCGAATACTACGGAGAGCAGGAGCCATAGATGGAAGACCGCATCACCGCCCTCATCAAAACCCTGCTGGTCGAACTGGGCGAAGACCCGGAACGGGAGGGACTGATCAAGACTCCGCGCCGTGCCGCGGATGCGCTGCGTTTCCTGACCAAAGGGTACCGCGACGACATCCACACCGTCCTCAACGGCGCGGTATTCGAGGGAGAAGATTATGACGAGATGGTCGTCGTGAAGGACATCGAGTTCTATTCCCTGTGCGAGCATCATCTGCTCCCGTTCTACGGGCAGTGCCACATCGCCTACATCGCCAACAAGAAGATCATCGGCCTCAGTAAAGTCGCCCGTCTGGTGGACATGTACGCCCGGCGGCTGCAGGTTCAGGAACGGCTGACGACGCAGATCGCCCACACGTTGCAGGAATGGCTCAACCCGCAAGGGGTGGGGGTGGTGATGGAGGCCGCGCACCTCTGCATGATGATGCGCGGGGTCGAGAAGCAGCACTCCAAAGCCCTGACGAGTACGATGCTGGGCACATTCCGCAAGGATCGGTCGACACGCACGGAGTTCATGGAGCTGATCCGCCGGCCGGGGAGCTATTGAGAGTGGAAGGAGTCTCACGATGCTCAAGGATGACTTAACCCGCGCTCTCGCGGACATCGTCGGCCCGGAGGGCGTGATCGATGCGCCGGACGAGTTGATCGTGTATGAGTGTGACGGGCTGACGCTCGACAAGACGGCTCCGCACGCGGTCGTCTTCCCGACCTCGACGGAGCAGGTGTCGGCGGTCGTCCGGCTGCTCCACCGGGACGGCATCCCGTTCGTCGCGCGTGGGGCGGGCACCGGACTGAGTGCGGGGTGCCTCCCTCTGCAGGGTGGGGTGATGATCGCCCTGACGAAGATGAATCACATCCTGCAGATCGACCTGAAGAATCGGCGGGCGCTCGTCGAGGCGGGGGTGGTGAACCTGTGGCTGACGAAAGCGGTCTCCGAGAAAGGTTATTACTACGTACCCGACCCGTCCAGCCAGCAATCGTGCACGATCGGGGGGAACATCGCGGAGAATTCCGGCGGGCCGCACACCCTGAAGTACGGGGTCACGACCAATCATACGCTGGGGGTTGAGTTCGTCCTGCCCGACGGCGAGGTTGTCTGGCTGGGCGGCCAGACAGACGACGCGACGGGGTACGACCTGCGCGGGGTCGTCATCGGGTCGGAGGGCACGTTCGGGATCGTGACGAGGGCGTGGGTCCGGCTGTGCAAACTGCCGCAGATGTACAGGACGTTCCTCGCCGTCTTCGAGACGATCCAGGACGCGACGAACACGGTGTCCGGCCTGATCGGCCGGGGGGTCGTCCCGGCGGCCTTAGAGATGATGGATAAGGTGGTCGTCGGGGCGGTCGAGGCGGCGTTCCATTTCGGCTTTCCGCTCGACGCGGGGGCGGTGCTCATCATCGAGCTGGACGGCCTGGCGGCGGGCATGGAGACACTCGCGCAGCGGGTCGTGGAAGTCTGCCAGGAGAACCGCGTCCGTGAAGTTCGGGTGGCGAAGGATGACACAGAACGCACCCTCCTCTGGACGAGCCGGAAGCGGGCGTTCGGGGCGCTCGGCCGGTTGAGCCCGAGCTACTACACCCAGGATGGAGTCGTCCCCCGGACGAAACTCCCCGACATCATGCGAGTGATCGAAGCGGCGGGGAAGAAATACCGCCTGCTCATCGGCAACGTCTTCCACGCCGGGGATGGGAACATCCATCCCTGCATCGCGTTCGACGAGCGCGACCCGGACCAGACGCGGCGGGCGGTCGAGGCGAGCGGGGACATCCTCAAAGCGTGCGTCGAGATGGGCGGGTCGATCACGGGTGAGCATGGCATCGGGTACGAGAAGATGAACTTTATGCCGCTGATCTTCTCGGACGACGACATGACGGCGATGGAGAGCCTGAAAGCGGTCTTCAACCCGTCGAACCTGTGCAACCCCGGGAAGATTTTCCCGACGAATCGGTCATGCATCGGGTGCGGCACCCTGGAGCTGAACCGGACGAACCGCATGGCGGCGTGTTAACACAGCGTTCGCACGTTGGCACGTTAGAACGTTGGCACGTTAGTGCTTTGAATTGAACGTTCAAACGTTCGAACGTGCTAACGTGTCAACGAGGTTTTTATGTCCAACGCATCGCTGGATCGAGGCATCCAGGCGATCATCCCGGCCTATCAGCCAGCGTCCGATGAGACGTTGGCTCAGTACGCGGTCGATGGGATAATCCCGCAGGCGGTCGTTTCGCCGGAGAACGTTGAGCAGGTTTCTGAGATCATCCGCCTGGCCGGCCGGATGGGCCTGTCGGTCATCCCGCGCGGGAGCGGGACGAAGATGGGACTCGGACTGCCGCCGTCGCGGGCCGATATCGTCCTCTCTCTCGACCGGCTGAACAAAGTGCTCGAATACGAACCGGCGGACCTGACGGCCACGGTGCAGGCGGGGATTCGGCTCACCGACCTCCAGACGCAGTTAGGCGAGCACGGCCAGTTCTTCCCGATCGACCCGCCGTACGGGGACGCGTGTACCCTCGGCGGCGTCATCGCCACGAACGCGAGCGGCCTGCTGCGGTGGACGCACGGGACGGCCCGCGACCTGGTCATCGGGACGAAAGTCGTGCAGGCGGACGGGACGGTCGTCAAGGCCGGCGGCAAGGTGGTCAAGAACGTCGCCGGGTATGACATGAACAAGATGTACATCGGCTCCCTGGGGACGTTGGGGATCATCGTCGAGCTGACCCTCAAGCTCCAGCCACGGCCTGAGGCGGGACGCGCGGTGCTGGCGCGGTTTCCGTTCATCACCACGGCGGTCGATACCGCGTTCAAGGGCCTCGATTCACCCATCGCGCCCAGTTTTGTGGAGATGGCCAACCCGGTGCCCGTCGCCATCCTCGCCCGGCGGGCGGGGGGTGGGCTGGGCGATGCGGGCTTCCCGCTCATCATCGGCGCGATCGGGCCGTCCGAGACGGTCAACTGGCAGATCGCCGAGGCGGAGAAGCTGTGCCATCAGGCGGGCGCGGTGCAGGTGGTGACGATGTCCCCCCAGCTCTACCGGACGGCGATCGACCTGATCCGGGAGTTTCCGACCGGCCAGATCGTCCCGCAAGGGATGAGGGCGCCGGGGGTCGTCTGCCGGGCGAGTGTCCTTCCGTCTGACGTCGGGCGGCTGTACCAGATCGCGGAGGACCGGTCGCAGAAGCTCGGCGTCGGGTGCGCGATGCTCTCCCACTTCGGGAACGGAGCGGTCGTGTTCGTGTTCTTTCAGGATCAGCCGTTCGAGGGGGAACGATTAGAGATACTCGTTTCGATCATCCGGCAACTCTCCGCGGCGGCGACGGAATTCGGCGGCCATCTCACCGTCGAATCCGCGCCGTTAGCCGTCAAACAGCGGCTGGATGTCTGGGGGGCGCGCCCGAGCGACTGGGGGTTGATGCGGGCGCTCAAAGACCGGTTCGATCCCTCGCGGGTGCTCAGTCCGGGCCGGTTTGTGGGAGGGTTATAATAAGGAGGCAAACAATGACCTATCCGAATATCATCCGCGTGCGCCAGCGGTTCGACGCGCCGGTCGTGGCGGACATCGCCGGGACGACGCGGGCGGAGGTCGAACGGGCGATCGTGCAGGCCGGCATCCGGCGGGGCGCGACGGTCGCGGTCGCGGCCGGCAGTCGCGGCATCGCCAACATCGCCACGATCGTGCACAACACCGTGATCGCCCTGCAGCGCGCCGGGGCGGTCCCGTTCATCATCCCGGCGATGGGCAGCCATGGTGGGGCGACGGCGGAGGGCCAGGTCCGGATTCTGGATCACTACGGCATCTCGGAGGCGACGATGGGCTGCCCGGTCCGGTCGGACATGGAGCCGGTGCTGGTGGGGGAGACGGACGACAGCCTGCCGGTGTACGTCGACCGCAACGCGCTGAGCGCGGATCATCTGGTCATCGTCAACCGGGTGAAGCCGCACACCGACTTCGACGGGGACATCGGCAGCGGGCTGATGAAGATGATGGCCATCGGCCTGGGGAAACAGAAGGGGGCGAGTTTTTACCACGGCGCGGTCTTCCAGTACGGGTTCGAGCGGATGATCACCTCAGTCGCCCGGATGGTGATGACCCGGTGCCCGGTCGCCTTCGGCGTGGCGATCGTGGAGACCGCGTACGACCAGACGGCCCACGTGGTGGCCGTCCCCGCCAGCGAGCTGGAACAGCGAGAGCGTGAGCTGTTCGCTGAGGCGAAGCGGTTGATGCCGAAGCTTCCGTTCGACGACCTCGACGTGCTCATCGTGGACGAGATGGGGAAGAACATCAGCGGGACGGGGATGGACACGAACATCATCGGACGGCGGATGCAGAACTTCGAGCCGGAGCCGGCATCGCCTCGGGTCCTGCGGATCATCGTACGGGACCTGACGCCGGAGAGCGAAGGGAACGCGGTCGGGATCGGCCTGGCCGATTTTACGACGAAGCGCCTGGTCGATCAGATCAATCACCGGTTCACGTACATCAACTCGATCACCGGGATGGGGCCGCAGAAAGCCCGGATTCCGGTGTTCTTCGAGACGGATCGGGAGGTAATCGAGGCCGCACTCTCGACGATCGGGATGACGAAGCCGGCGGACAGCCGTCTCGTCCGGATCAAGAATACCCTGCACGTCGGCGAGGTCGACGTGTCGGAGTCGCTCCTGGCCGAGGTCGCCGGGCGTGACGACCTGGAGATCGTCGGAGCACCCCGTCCTCTGGCGTTTAACGAGGCGGGGATGTTGATGCCGATGTAGGGGCGCACGGGCCTGTGCCCCGACGAAAAATATTATTGACAAAACTATGCCGGGTTCATATACTCTCTGCCCATCGGTTCTGCCGTCCCTCGATAGAGGGGCGGGAAACCTTGTCCCTCCGGGCGATCTGATGGTGTGACAGCATCAATTGACACGGTCAAGGAGGAGTCTGCGATGGCGCTGGATGCGTTGGGGATGATCGAAACGAAGGGACTGGTCGCCGCGATCGAGGCGGCCGATGCGATGGTCAAAGCGGCCAAGGTCACCCTGGTCGGGAAAGAGAAGATCGGGGGCGGGTACGTCACCGTCATGGTCCGCGGGGATGTGGGCGCGGTGAAAGCGGCGACGGACGCGGGCGCAGCGGCGGCGGAGAAGATCGGAGAAGTGGTGTCCGTTCATGTCATCCCGCGGCCGCATGCGGATGTCGAGATAATCCTCCCCGGCGGGGCGGGACAGGGCGGCGCCCCGGCCGCAGATTAGAGGGACGGCGGTGGAACAGGCGCTGGGGATGATCGAGACGCGGGGGTACGTCGGCGCGCTCACCGCGGCGGATGCGGCCCTCAAGGCGGCGAACGTGACGCTGCTCGGCTCGGAACGGGTGGACGCCGGGTTAATGACGATCACCCTCTGCGGCGAGGTGGCGGCGGTGCAATCCGCCGTGGCGGCGGGCGCGGCGGCGGCCAGGCAGGTGGGGGAACTCGTCGCCCAGCACGTCATCCCCCGGCCTCATGAGGAGGTCGCTGCGGTCATTCCGGCCAGCACGACGACCCTGTCGGCCCCTCAGGCCAACCCTCACACGGAGCCGCTCACCCTGCAGGCGCTCGACCGGATGACGGTCTCAGACCTCCGTCGCCTGGCCAGACAGACGGGCGCGATTGCGCTCCGCGGCCGGGAGATCTCGAAGGCGACACGGGACGTCCTCGTCCAGGCGCTGGCACGAGCACTTGCCCTCGCAGAACGTGTATAAAGGAGTTGAGACCAGGCGTGGCCAGTTTTTCGAAAAAATCGTTCTCACGAGAAGACCAATCCCTGGACCTGTACCTGCAGGAGATCGGCGACGTGCCGTTGCTCTCTGCCGAAGAGGAGGTCGCGCTCGCCCGGAGTATCCGGAGGGGCGATCAACGCGCCTTAGAGAAGCTCACCAAGGCCAACCTCCGCTTCGTCGTCAGCGTCGCCAAGCAGTACCAGAATCAGGGACTCTACCTGGCCGACCTCATCAACGAGGGTAACCTGGGCCTCATTAAAGCGGCGAAACGCTTCGACGAGACGAAGGGGTTTAAATTCATCTCCTACGCGGTGTGGTGGATTCGCCAGGCGATCCTCCAGGCCTTAGCCGAGCAGTCCCGCATCGTCCGGTTGCCCCTCAATCGGGTCGGGACGCTCCATAAGATCGGCCGGGTATCGAGCGACCTGGAACAAGAATTCGGCCGGGAGCCGAGTCCGGACGAGATCGCCCAGGAACTCGACATGAGTCCGTATGAGATCGCCGACACGCTTCGCATCTCAAGCCGGCATCTGTCCCTCGACGCGCCGTTCAGCCAGGGCGAGGATAACCGTCTGCTCGACATCCTGGAAGACGACATGCAGACGTCCCCCGATGAGATCTTGATGGACGACTCCCTCAAGCATGAGATCGAACGGGCGCTCGATTCCCTGTCCGAACGCGAGGCGGAAGTCATCAGCCTGTATTTCGGGATCAACGCCGACCGGTCGTACACCTTAGAAGAGATCGGGGAGCAGTTCGGACTGACCCGTGAACGCGTCCGGCAGATCAAAGAAAAAGCCATCCGCCGTCTCCGGCACGCCTCCAGAAGCCATCGTCTCCGCGCCTACCTGAATTAAACAGAAGCAGTGACGAGTGACCAGTGACAAGTGACGAGTAGGAGGAGAGACTCTATGCTCACCAGACGGGCTTTTTGTTTTCTCAGCGCTTTCCTGTTCTGCTTTCTCACCAGCGCAGTCCCTCTCCTCGCCGCTGAAGCGGATAGCCTCCGGCTCGACCCGAACGTCGCCCCGACGTTCGAGGGGATCACCTTACAGGTGGATGCGGATCAGC
>JACQVL010000275.1 GCA_016209865.1 Candidatus Latescibacterota bacterium
CCACGACGGAGCCCGCCTCGATCACGTTGAACGGCCGCCCCTATCGTGTGACGCATGATGTGACGGATGAGGCAGGGCTGTGGACGCTGACGGTGCGCGTCTACCGGGGGACGGAGTCTTCCCCACTCGTCCAGGTGACGACCCTGACGTATCCTGGGGAACCGCCATGATTGCAACGCCCCGTTCATCGTGGCCCGGCGCCGGGACGATGTGGCGCGATCAACGCGGGTTTACCGTCGTCGAGCTGCTGTCGGCCAGTCTCCTGACGCTGTGTTTTTTCGGCTGGCTGACGTATGCCTATGTGACCGTGACGCGCGCGACCCTGGCCTGGCAGGCTGAATCGGCCGTGGCGGCCATGACGCAGCGCGCCGTCGCGACGCTGACACGAGTCGTGGAGCGTGCCGTGACGCTGGAAGGGTTGTCGACCTCTGGCGTCACGCTCTACCGGACCGACGGCCGGACGATCATCTATCAGCAACGATCCGATGGGGTGTACCGGGATGAGCATATCTGGAGCGGCGGTGGAGTCACGCTGACGGCCCTACAACTCACGGGACTGTGGGATCAGACCGATGCGGTCTCGGGTCTGCAAGTCCTGAGTGAGGCTCCTCCCACGACGCCCCCGACCGTACCGCCCGCATGGCTGCGCGTCACCGTGACCGGGCAAGGCCATGACCGGACGTACACCGTCCAAACGCTTGTCCGCCTCTACTGTCAACGTCCCGTGCTTCTCCGTCCTTCTGTTTTCACCGATCACCGATCACCGACCACCGCTCTACCCCCCCACGCTCTGCCGCTCGATCTTGATCTCCGGATGAGCTTTGATGTTCAACCGGAAGTACACGCCCTGCCCGAACCCGGTCGGCGTCCACCGGACGACCATCTCCCAGCAGTGCAGGTCGCGGTAAAAACTGAACGTCTGAGAGACGAAACGCCTCAACCGGATGTCGTAGTTCATCGAGTGCTCCACCCGCACGCTCCGGGTCAGACGGTTCGACAGACGAATGGCGTCGGTGACACTCGCTAAGCTGAACCGGGCTGACGTGTTGGCCAGATGGCTCCCGGTGCGAAACCCGGCGGCCGGGAAGAGGCGACTGATCGTGTACCGGTGGGTCACCGTCACCGTCCACGGGCCTTTGATCTGATCGAACCGTTCGTCGAACCGGTCGTTCCCGAACGCCGACGCGCTCCGTCCCGGCCCGCCCGCTGCATCGAAGTATCCTTGTCCTTCCAATCCCACCGACTGGCCCGGCAGGCCGGAGACGGGAAGGCCTGGGGTGAAGCCTGCTCCGCCCTGGCCGTGCAGGTTGATGGACGTGGTAACGTTCACACTCTTCAGCCAGGGCGGCCGCAACGTCGTCATGTCCGGTTCGTAGAAATCATGGGTGAAGTTGGCGTCGACGTTGACCGACCTGGCCGGGATGCGGACGGAGGTGAGCAGGTCGGCGAGCTTGCGTGTCGTCGCCTGGAAGTTGTACCCGGAGGAGACGTTCACGAACAGCAGGTCGAATTTTCGCTCGCTCTCCCCCTTCAGCGTCTTGGCCTGGAGGACGTTGGCCAGGGTGAAGTTGACCGACCGGGAGACGACCGCAAACCGCTGCAGCGGTCGATCCTGGCCGGACTGCGTGAACGACAGCGACGGAGTCACGACGTGCCGGATCGCCTGCAGCCGGCCGAGATGCGGCTGGAACAGGCCGTACAACGTCGTGTTCGCCTGGAGGCCGGCGTTGTACGCCCCCTGCCGGCCCAAGGAATCTGACCGTCCTGGCCGGGTCTCCCGGACCCACATTTCCGTATAATCAGACCGGGGCTGCATCCTGAACCATCCGCCGAGCGTCTGCTGGGACGACAGGTTGAACCGCTGTGTCAGGTCCTGACGGGTCTGAGTGGTGCCCTTCTTCTGATCCAGAATCGTCGCGTTGTAGCCGTAGAGGATCGACTGGTACCAGCGCGGCGGGGCCAGCCGGTCGGGCACCTGGCTCCCCGGGCTGGGCAGTCCGCCCAGGCGGCGGCGCTGGGTCGGGGCGATGATCGGCCGGGTGGGCAGCCGGAGACTCAGCGTCGTCGTCGGCCGGACCAGCTTCCCGGTCAGACTACTCGTTTCGGAGACGGTGAGGTTCAGGCTCTTCTGCCCCCACGTCTTGTCCACGGAGAAGTTCGACCGGAGCGCGCGCTGGAGGCGTCCGGGGTCTGTCCCGCGCGTCGTCGACTGGACGAACGAGAGGCTGTTCGCAAACTCCCCCCGTCCGGAGACCCGCAGGTCCGGCCGCACCTCCTGCCAGTGGCTGGCCTGCACGTCCCACCCGGTCGTGTGGAAATCGTAGCCGCTCCGGTACGACCCGGTGATCAGCCCGTTCAGCCGCCGGGTCTGCGCGTACCGGAGCGCCGGCCGGAGGAACATCCCCTGATTCGCCGAGAAATCCCCGCTGAGCTTGAAGTCCCAGTACTCACTCCCCGCCCAGTAGTACCCGACGTTCCGCACGTACGTCCCCTCCGTCGCTCCCGTCCCGTACGTGGGCATCGTAAACCCGGAATGCCGTCCCCGCTTGAGGGGCAGGACGTAGAACGGAACGTAGAAGACCGGCACCGGGCCGAGGTAGCCGACGACCGACCGGACGATGGCTTTGTCGTTGGGGATGATCTTCAACTGCTTGCTCCGGAGATGGTAGTGTTCGTGGCCGGTCAGGTTGCAGGTGGTGTACCGGCCGGAATCCACATTGAGGATGTTCTCCGCGTCCATGCGGATTTGCTCGCCCTCGAAGAATCCCTGCTCGTACTGCGTCCGCCCTCGGAAGATGCGCCCGCGCTTCGTCCTGATGCTGTATATCATCCGGTCGCCGACGAGCGTGCCCTGGGGGTCCTGGAGGGTCGGGAGCTGGTTGCTCGCGCGTCCGGTGGAGGAATCCAGTCCCCCTTCGGCGGTGAGGATCTCGGTCCGCGTGTCGAACCTCACCCGCCCGGCGGTCAGCGTGATGTTCTCGTACTTGATCGTCGTATTCCCGCTGAGGACGAGGGTGCTATCGTCCACGCTGTACGACACCGAATCAGCGGCGTAGGTGATCGTCTCCGAGGTGTCCGGGACGGTTATCTGGGCGAACACGCGGGAGGGAAGGGCGAGGGTGAGAAGGAAGAGAAGGGAAAATAGCAGAGGGGCACCTGCTATTTTTTCGCCCGCATTCATACGATCGTCCGCTCGCTCCCCTTCTCGAACAGATGGGCTTTGTCCATGTTCATGGCGAGCTTCACGTCCGAGTTGATGGGGGGAACCGCATGCGCTTCGACCTTAGCGATGAACGAGTGCCGGCCCGTCGTCAGGTACAGGAACGTCTCACTCCCCATCGGTTCTACGACCTCGACCGTCGCCGTGACCTCCTGCCGATGCGGCCATTCTTTCACCGTGGTCGCTTCCGTGATGTCCTCCGGCCGGAGGCCGAAGATGACCTCTTTGTCGAGGTGCGGCTGGAGGGCGGACGACATCTGCGGGGGGATGCGGAGGACGAGACGGCCTTCGTTGAACACTAACGCCCCGTCGCGGGATTCGATCCGGCCTTCCAGAAAATTCATCGCCGGACTGCCGATGAACCCGGCGACAAACCGATTCAGTGGATTTTCGTACAGATGAATCGGGTCGGCGACCTGCTGGATCTCCCCGTCCTTCATCACCGCGATCCGGTCACCCATCGTCATCGCCTCGACCTGGTCGTGCGTCACGTAGATCATCGTCGCTTCCAGCCGGTTGTGGAGTTTGCTGATCTCGGTGCGCATCTGCACGCGGAGTTTGGCGTCTAAGTTCGACAGCGGCTCGTCGAACAAGAACACTTTCGGCTTGCGGACGATCGCCCGTCCGACCGCCACCCGCTGCCGTTCCCCACCGGAGAGCGCCTTGGGCTTCCGGTCGAGGAGATGGCGGATGCCTAAGATGGAGGCGGCTTCCTGGACCCGCGTCTCGATCTCTTTCTTCGGGTACTTCCGCAGCTTGAGGCCGAACGCCATGTTTTCGTAGACGGTCATGTGCGGGTAGAGCGCGTAGTTCTGGAAGACCATGGCGATGTCCCGGTCTTTCGGCGGAATGTCGTTCACCACCCGCCCGTCGATGGAGATCTCCCCCCGGGTGATCTCCTCCAGGCCGGCGATCATCCGCAGGGTGGTGGATTTGCCGCAGCCCGATGGCCCGACCAGGACGACAAACTCCCGGTCGTTGACCTCAAGATTGACGTTCCGCACCGCCGTCACGTTCTTCTCGAAGATTTTCTCTACGTTCTTCAACACCACATCCGCCATAGTCCTGTTCTCCTACACGTTTTTCACCGATCACCGACCACCGATCACTGACCCCTGACTCGCCGCCTGCTGGCCCGCACCCCGCAGAACACAACCCCGCCTACGATGCACACCACCACGATCCACATCGTCCGTTCGCTGAACCGGGTGATGAGATGGGCGCGCACCGGGCTGTCGTACGGCTCACGGCCGCGGCGGCCGGCCTCAGCCAGACACCGCCGGGTCGCGTCGTCCGTCCATTCCGTGAACCCGCCCGCCTGCTGGAGGTACGCCCGGTAGAACGTCGTCAGGACCAAATGCTCTTTGTAGGCGACGAAGGAGTTCTGACGCTTAAAGAAATACGTATCTCGCCGGAAACGGTGCACGTATCCTTCGTCAAAATACGGGTCGTCCGGGGCTGCGGTCGAGACCGTCTCCGTGAACCGGACCCAAAAGGCCGCACGCTCCGGCTGGGCGAGGTACTGCCGGTCGCGGTCGAGCAATTCCGACCGGGTATACGTCGAGTAGAACGTCCCGATCTGAGGGTCGGTGATGCGATACCCGAACCCGCTCACCCGCGAGGCAAAGACAGCGGACAGGATAATGAGCGCCGATACTTCGACCGCCAGCATCCGGCCTCCGGCCACCGTCGGCCGGCGCCAGGTCAGCGGCGGCCGCACGACGGCGGCGATGAAGGCTAAGACGAGTCCCCCCGCCACCGCGTTCATGTACACATCCCGCAGGTCCCCGACCCGATCCGGGATGGCCGCCTGGATCAACTCGTCGAGCAGCCCGCTCAGCGTCACCAGGAGCACCCCGTGGGCGTAGAGCGCAGAGTCGCGCGTCGTCGCCCGCAGCGCCCAGTAGATCAGTCCCCCCAAAAGGCCGTACTGGATGAAATGGATCTTTTCGATGATGATCGAGACCTGGGAGAACGCATACCCGTAGGCCCCCGCGATCACCACAAACCCGATGTACACGCTCACCCGCCGCTCCCGCCGGCGGATGATGACGGACACGAGCCATCCCGCGCCTGCGACGGTCAGGAGCACCCCCACTCCCTGGCCGACTCGTTCAAGCCCGACCGCGTCCGTGAACGCATCCCGCCAGGCGGGGATGTACGGGAGCGTGGCGTACGTGACGGACAGGTACCCCACGACGAGGAGCCAGCGACGGCCGCAGGTCGAGCGGAACACGGCGGGAAGGACGGAGGTCATCGCGCACCCTTGCTCATCTCCGATTCTTTCCACGCGGTGTACCAGAGGCTGGTTAAGAAATGGCTGCCATGGGCAAGTCGCTGCTGGACGAAGGTTTTCGTCGCGCTATCGGGAGCCTTCAGCTTGCCCGTTTCATCCAGCCGGTAGACCTCATCAATCCCGGCGAACGACTGGGCGAGCGCCTCGCGGATGGCATCCGACAGGTTAGGATAGACGACCGGCGCGCCGACATACTTCCGGCAGTCTGCCTGTTGGATGAATTTATCGACGAAGACGCCCTCAAACCGCTCATGAATCCCCTTGCCCGTGATGACGGTGCCCCGCTGGTCGACGCGACCGTTAAAATGGATCGTCGTATGGAGCGGCTGGGCGGTATCGCCCGCGTAGTGGCTGAGCAGGCCGGCGTAGACGAGGATTTCCTGCTGAATGGACGGGTTGGTCGGGTCCTTCCGGTACTGCGCGAACGTGCCGCGCAGGCGCTGATAGTCCTCGGTCAGCCGGTACGGGAGCAGGCCGATACCGGCCGGGGTCTCTTTCATCTCGAAGTACGTTTTGAGCGCCGCGTACCGGTCTGACTGGAACGCCAGCTTCGTCGGGTTGGCCGCTAATTTTTCGGTGTCGAGGTAATGGTCTGGCCCTTCCGTCCGCCCCAGCTCCGTCCCAAACCTCCGCCACTCATCGGGCTGGCTGCTCAGCCGAATCAGGGTGGCGGCGCCGTCTTTGAAGAACCGGGGCATGTCGTCGGGGAGCGCGGCGACCGCGTTGGCCGTGACGATCCGGTGGCCTTTCTCCCACCAGGCAAGGGCGGGAACGGGGAGTGTGAGGGGGGTCGTGAGGAGGAAGAAGCAAAACAAAAGGATTCTGTTGCCTGTGGTGCGCATTGGGGTTCATTCAACCTTTCGAGGGTTTTGTTTGCCACTTTCTTTAGAAGAAAGTGGCGCAAAGAAGCGCACATTTCCAGGCTCGCAGTGACGGCTTCGTATAGCTCTGCTATCGGGCAACTCCCCTCTCCCTACCCCTTCGCTGATTCGTCTGCGACGAATCAATGCCCACCCCTCGGTGCCTCCTCGTTGCCCTCAATCGCATGAAAATGTGCAGAAAGACTTATTGGAAAGACACAACGATTTACCTATAAATGGGCGTCAATCCAAAATCCAAAATCTAAAATCCAAAATCGTTTCACACCCTTTTAGGATTACTTCTGCTTCTCAGTCCCCTCAGGGGCTGCCCCTTCCTCCTCTTCCGCCCCGGCCTGTGCCTTCGCTCCCTTCGCCTTCGCGGCGGCCCGGAGCTGGACGCGGAGTTTGGCTTCTTCGTACGCCCGTTCGACGTGGAGACGCGGGGTCCCTTGCGCCAATGACGGATAATCCGGCTGATGGGAGGACAGGTTCACCCCGGCCACCGTCTCGTCCAGCGTCGCGCCGCGCTCCACGAACGCCTCGACCTGCCTGAGCAGGTCGCGCAAGTACGACTGGAGCTGGTCGATCTTCTCCTTGCCCTGGAGGACGTGACCGTGGCCGGGGATGATCGTCTCCGCGTCGAGCTTCTTCAGCCCCTCTAAGGTGCGGACCCACTGGTAGAGGTACCCATCCCCCACGTACGGCAGTCCCTCGGTCAGCATATCCCCGGTGCAGAGCACCTTTTCCTTCGGCAGGAAGACGACGACATCCCCGGCGGTATGCGCCCGTCCTAAGTGGAGAATTTGGATCTCCCTGTCGCCCTTATAGAGGATCAGACTTTTCTCGAGGACCAGGTTGGGCAGGGTCACTTTGATGTCCTGGAGGCTGCGGTAGAACCGTTCCGTCTTCCCTAAGCTATCCGCCAGCATCTGCTTTCGCGCCTGATCCTGCTCGACCGCGATCTGCTTCTTCAGGGTGTCGATCGTCGCCGGCAGGCCGCCGGTGAATCGCTTAAAACTCTCAGTCTCCATCCCCTTCTCCTGGAGCGTCTGACGGGTGAACGCCGAGGCGATGATGTCGGTATACGGCCCGAACACCTGGTTGCCGTCGGTATGGTCGAAATGGAAGTGGGTGTTGACGACGTACCGCACCCGCTTCGTCGTCAGGGTGGTCAGCTCTTGCAGCAGCCGCCGGGCGGCGAGCGGGGTCATGTGGGAGTCCACTAAGAGGGCATCATCCTCGTTGATGATGATCGCTGAATTCGCCCCCACCACCTCACGCCCGGTCCCGGACGCCTGGTAGATGGTGTCGGTGATCTTGTCAAAGACAAACGCGCGGTTGTTCGTCGTCTGGTTACTACAACTGACGACCAGGAGCGAGACGATCAGGAACGCGATAGGACGCAAACGGAGAGGCGACATAAGGACGGTTCCTTTCTGGTTCATCGCCGCCGCATGGCGCGCGAGGATGTGTTATTGGAGGTCGTCAGAAGATTCAGAAGAAGCCGTTCCCCCCTCTGCTTCCCCTTCCACCGCGCTCATCATCTCATCGACCACTCCATCCGCATCCATCCCCATCTCCGGGCCGAGGGCTCCGCCTACTTGTTTGGCCCACCGGGCCAGGGCTTTGGGGTCTTCGAGGTCGCCCATCTTCGAGGGGTCGGCCAAGTTTTCCAGCATCGCGTCGGGCGAGCGAACCGTGGCGAACCGGGAGAACAACCGGGTCAGGTCTTTGCTCTGGCATTTCGGACACGACGGGTCTGTCGATCCCGCCGTCACGCCGTAGAGGAAACTGAACCGTCGCCCGCAGGGGTTACATTGATACTCGTAAATCGGCATGCCGCGCCCTCCTTCCCGCGTCCAATGAGTCTGACTGACAGCACGACGTCCCATGTTGTATTGTGCCATACCTGCGGGGATTTGTCAACATAAACGTGCAGGCCGGCCGGAAATTTATTGACAGGGAACGGAGCGGGGCGTAATGTAGGGCGCTATGGAGTAAGGACGAAAGACGAAGGACGAAGGACGAAACGGCAAGAACAAGACAGGGCATCGTTACCTACGGGTAAGAGAATGGAGGGTATAGTGTTCTTCCCGCGCAAGCGGCACTCCCTTTCGTCCTTCATCCTTCGTCCTTCATCCTTGCTTCTTTTGCTCTGCCTGGCGTGCGGAAACCGGAAGGACGGGGCAGCGGACGCCTCCGGTGAGGAAGCCTCGTCGAAGCCCGCCGTCACGTACCCGGCGTTCGACCAGACACGCGCGTTTGCCCATCTGGAGCAGCAGGTCGGGTTCGGACCACGGTTTCCCGGCTCGCCCGGCCATGAACAGGCGAAGGCGTTCCTCAAGCAGACGCTCGGCCGGTGGGCGAACCGTCTGATCGTCCAGGAATTTACGGAGGCATCAGAAGGGGTGACCCTGCACCTGACGAACATCGTCGGGGTCATCACGGCCCGGACATCCCCGGCGAAACGGGTCGTCCTGGGCGCCCACTGGGACACCCGGCCGGAGGCGAGTCAGGAGTCCGTGCCGTCCAGCCGGGCCAGGCCGATCATCGGGGCGAACGACGGGGCTTCGGGCGTGGCCATCCTCCTGGAGGTCGCCGCCGTTCTGGCAGCCCAGCGTCCAGACGTCGAAGTGGTCATCGTCCTGTTCGACGGGGAGGACTACGGAGGGATCAAGGGGTTCGAGTACTCCCTCGGCGCGTCCCGGTTTGTCTCCGAGATGGAACTCCGCGGGGTGAAGCCCGACTGGATGATCCTGATCGATATGGTGGGGGACAGCGACCTGCGCATCCTGAAGGAGCCGGGGTCGACCGGCTGGCTGGTCGACCTGATCTGGGCCGCCGCGCCGCGCGTCCAGGCGGACGCGTTCGTCCCGGACACGTACCCGTCGGCCATCATCGACGACCATGTCCCCTTCCTGCGAGCGGGAATCCCCGCCGTCGACCTGATCGATTTTGATTATCCCTTCTGGCACCGGCTCGACGATACGGCGGATAAGTGCAGTCCCGCGTCCCTGAAGCAGGTGGGAGATGTGCTGCTGCGGGTGGTCTATCAGGAACTGAAATAGGGCGAAAAGGGGAAGAGGGAAAGACAGTGACGAGTGACAAGTGACGAGTAGACACAGAAGGCAGGGGAGCAGAGGAGAGCATGATGGAAAGACGACGATTGGGACGAACCGGGTTACAGGTGAGCGCGATCGGGTTTGGGGGAGCCCGGCTGGACGAGCACCCCGACTTAGCGATGGCGACCGTCCACCGGGCGCTCGACCGGGGGATCAATTTCATCGATACGGCCCGGGCGTACGGCGGGAGTGAAGAGCACCTCGGCAATGCGCTCCGGGGACGACGGGCGCAGTCGATCCTGGCGACGAAAGCGCTGATCGAAGACCCCGACACCACCCTGCAGAGCCTGGAGACGAGCCTGCCGCTGCTCGGCACGGACGCCGTCGACCTGTTCTACGCCCATGCGTGCGATAATGAGGAGCGGTTCGCGTGGACGATGCGGCCGGGGGGCGCGCTGGCCAGCCTGGAGCAGGCACGGGCGCGGGGACTGACCCGCTTCATCGGGATCAGCTTCAACCATTTTCTGCCGTTCCAGGACGGACGGAGTGGGGTCGACCGGATGAAAGCCTTGATCGAAACCGATACGTTCGACGTCATCCAGGTGCCGTTCAGCCTCATCCGGATCGAACGGGTGGAGCAGGAAGTCCTGCCGATGGCGGCGGCGCGTGACATCGGGGTGGTCATCAACTTTCCGACTGCGGACGGGCTGCTGACGCGGGAGTGGGGCGTCTTCCGGCCGATGTTCGAGCCGTACGTCGCTACCCCCTGTCAGGCCGCCTTGCTCTACCTGCTCCTGTATCCGGAGGTGACGTGCGTCCTGTCCGGCATGAGCACCCCGGACATCGCGGACGAGAACTGCGCCGTCGGGTCGATCGTCGCGTCCATCCCGGTGCCCGTTCGAGCCGACCTGCTCCGACAGGTCGACGCCCTCGGCCTCGGCCCCTGCCGGAGCTGCGGCCGCTGCGCCCCCTACACGCACGGCATCCCCGTCCCCCAGATCATGACCTACCACGACGCGGAACGGCGGTTCGGCATCCAGGCGGCGCGCCAGCGGTACGAGAGCTACCGGGATCAGGTGATGGCCTGTTCGTCATTCGAGGGGGCGGACGCGGTCTGTCCGGAAGGGTTTGACGTGCTGGCGGAGGTGAAACGGGCGTACGCGTAAGGGCGAAGCATTCGCCAATCATCATCGATCGTTCTCCAAAATCTGGGGGCGAATGCTTCGCCCCCACACAAAAAATCCCTTGACAACTAAACACCAGTGTAGTATATTATCTGGTGTGACGGTTGTGTTATGGTCAATGGGATGGGTGTGATGGCGGAGCTATCACGCACGGTAGAGGAGGAGGGGGGTATGATGAATCTCGACATCCTGACGCGTCCGTTTGCCCCGTCGGAGGTCAAGCAGCGGACGACCCAGGACGGGAGGACGTTCGATTACGTCGAAGCCCATTCGGTCATCACTCGCCTGAACGAGGCGTTCCAGGGGGCCTGGAGCTTCCGGGTGGTGCAGTACCAGATGATCGACAACGAAGTGATCGTCCTCGGAGAATTGTCTGCGGATGGGTGCGTGAAGCAGCAGTTCGGCGGCGCCGTGTCCGACCGGGAGCACGGGGGCGGGCTGTCGCTGGGGGATGCGATGAAGGCGGCGGCGTCCGATTGCCTGAAGAAGTGCGCGACGGAATTCGGCGTGGCGCTGGAGCTGTACATCGGGATGGCAGGGAGTGAGCCCGCGCTGGTCGAAGTCCCAGCCGAGGGGAAAGTCGTCAGCCACGAATTGGCGACGGACAAGCAGCGCGCCGTCCTGGAGAAGATCGCCCGGCGCAGTGACGTGTCGGACGAGGATCGGGCACGGCTCCGGGCGCTGATGGCCGGGCCGCTGACCAAGCCCGAGGCGAGCGACCTCATCACCAGCTTCACCCGGAAGCGAGCGGCGTGAGCCTCCCCCTGCCTCAACCCCCTTCCCCACCGGGCAGGTGGGCAATGGGCAGTGGGCAATAGAAGCCGTTCCCCCGTCCACTGCCTACTGCCCGGTGGGGAAGGGGGGCTGTGCGGGGACTGCCCACTGCCTACTGCCTGGTGGAGAGGGGAAGGGCGGGGTTACTTTTTCTTCATCGCGGGCAGTTTGCGCTGAATGGCGTGGAACCGGTCCGAGTCTTTCGCGGCGTACGCTTTGGGGGGCAGTTTCGCGATCTCGGCCCGGACGATCGCGATCCGCTCCCGTGTGGGGGGGTGAGTCGAGAACAGCTTCTCCAGTCCGCCCGGCTCTGTGTCGTGTAAGGCGAGCAGCTTCTCAAAGAAGGTGGCCATCCCTTGCGGGTCGATCCCCGCGTCGTACAACTCATGCACGCTGTACAGGTCCGCCTCGGTCTCCGCTTCCCGGCTGTACCGGAGCAGGCCGACCTGCCCCCCGAACCCGGCAAACCCCCCGGCAAGCTGGCGCACGAACCCGGGGTTCTCCCCTAAGATCAGCGACGTAATGATTTGAAGCCCGTACTGTTTGCTCAGTTGTTTCGACCCATGCCGTCCGACCACGTGACCGATTTCGTGCCCCATCACCCCGGCTAACTCGGACTCGTTCTCCGCCGCGCTGATCAGCCCGCGGTTGACGTACAGGTAGCCGCCGGGAATCGCAAACGCGTTGACTTCGTCGGTATCGACCACTTTAATATGGTACGGGATGTCCGACCGCTGAGAATGCTGGACGAGCCGCTGGCCGAGGTCGTCGATGTAATCGACCACCTCCGGGTTACGCCAGAGCTTGATTTCCTGTTCGATTTCCCGTGAAAACTGCTGGCCTAATTGTGACTCTTCTTGATCAGAGATCAGGTTGAAATTGCGGAGCGCCTTCCCGCATCCTGGCAGAGTGAGCGCCACGACGAGCGCGATCCCGATCGCGCGTCGCATCGCGCGGACGCGAGCGGCAGACGGACGATGGTGTGATGGCATCGTGAACTCCCTTGACCCTGATGAGATTTGGCGATCAAGACGGAGCATCCGTAGGGGCGATCCTTGTGATCGCCCGCATCGGAGCGAATACAAGATTCACTCCAATATACACCAGGTCTGTTGAATCCGCAATCCGCAATTGGCATAAGGATGGCTTGGCCATTGATTAACTCTGCTGTGAGTGCGCCGGCCCGTCAATACGTCAAGACTCTCGGTCCGGCGTTCAGCGTCCTCGCTGGCGTCTCCGACGAAGGGTGGGTGACGCCCCTCGGCCAGGGGTGGAACAACCGGCTGTACTCCATCCAGACGATCTCCGGGGAGTACGTGCTGAAGGTCTACCCGGCCGGGCGCGAAGAGCGCGCGTCCCGTGAATACGACGCCCTGAAGGCCCTGGAGCACACCGGCGCCGTCCCGACCGCCTGCCTGTGGGACGCATCCGCCGCGTTCCTCGACGCGCCCGTCCTCATCTACCGGAAAGTCCCCGGCAGGCCGATCCAGGGGGAGGAGGTGACGGAGTCCGACCTTGAGCGGTTAGCCGACGTCGTGCGGCGAGTGCACCGGGTCGAGCCGGCGCAGGGTACGCGGCTCTGCGTCGTGGCCGGGCCGTCGGAGCCCCGCGAGTGTCTGGGGTACGTCGAACGGGAATTGAAAGAATTGTCGGCCATGCCACTCGACCGCGACCCGCGATTGAGCGAGGCAATCGGGCGGCTCCGGGAATTGCTCCGGTACGCCGGGTTGATCGACCTGAAGGAGGCTCTCTGGCGGGAACGGCGGCTCCGGCTCTGCCAGGTGGATCATCGCTTAGCCAACGTGATGAAAGATGAGGAGGGAAATGTCTGGCTGGTCGATTGGGAACATGCGGGTCTGATGGACCCGGCCTATGAGGTGGCCAGCTTCCTCTGGCATCCCGATGCGTCCGCCCTGACGCTCTCGCATCGAGATCAGTTCATCCGGGCCTACTGTGAGCGGAGCGAGGAGCCGTTCTGCTATGAGAAAATTTCCGTCTACCTTTCCCTGCTCCCGCTCCAGTGGGCGGCGCGTCTGGCGACGCTCCTCGCCGCCGGAGGGGCACAGCCAGTACAGCCCTGGGTCGCCCCGGTCCCGGTGGAGAGGCTGTGGGAGGATCTCGACCGCTACCTCCACGCCGCAGCCGACACCCTCTGCGTCTCCCTACTCCACTGACGCGACCCCGTTCGCTGGGACGGTGGTCGCGGAGGGACTGGAGGGTAGGTAGGCAGGGTCGATCGGCAGGGAGATGGTAAAGCAGGTGCCCACGCCGACCCGGCTCTCGACGGTGATCGCCCCGCCGTGCGCCTCGACGATCTCCTTCGAGATGTACAGGCCGAGGCCGATCCCTTCACTCCGATCCTTCGTCGACATGAAGGGGTCGAAGATGTGGTCGAGGTGCTCCGCCGGAATCCCGCATCCGGTATCCGACACCCGGATCTCGACGTGATGATCGACCACCCCCGCCCAAACCTCAAGCCGTCCCCCGTCGTTCATCGCCTGGCTGGCGTTGATCAGGAGGTTGACGAGCACCTGGCAGACCTGCTGGCGGTCGACGGAGAGGAGCGGGACATCGTCGGACAGCCGGATGACGATCTGCACGTGGTGGCCCAGAAGACGCGGCCGGGTCAGCTCCAGAGCTTCTTCCACGATGCTCTGGAGGGACTGCGGAGTGTAAACGGTCTCCTGCCGTCTGGCGAAGTTGAGCATCGAGAGAATCGTCCGGTTGATCCGCTCAATCTGCTTCGCCACCGCATCCATGTAAACCTCGCGTTTCGCCTCATCCGCGTAGCGCAGCATCTCGGTACTGCCGACGATCATCGTCAACTGGTTGCGAACCTCATGGGCGATCGAAGCGGCGAGCACGCCCAGGGAGGACAATCGGTTTAAATCCTGGTTCGTGACCTGGAACGCGTGCTGACTTTCTTCCCGGACCCGCGCCGTCCGGGCTAAGAGCGCGTTGACCCGCGCGAGCACCTCATCCATGCTGAAAGGTTTTGTCATATAATCATCCGCACCCGCACTGAACCCGCCGACTTTGTTCGGAGTCTCAGACATCGCCGTCAGGAAGATAAACGGCAACGCGGCCATCGAGGTATCTTCGCGGATCAGCCGGCACAACTGGTAGCCGTCCATCTCCGGCATCACGATATCGCAGATGACCAGGTCCGGCTGGCACGCCCGGATGGTCGTCAGCCCCTCCATCCCGTCGTACGCCGTCACCACTTCATACCCTTCCGCTTCCAGGTTCATCTGCAGCACACTCACGACGTGTGGTTCGTCGTCAATAACGAGAATACGCTTCTTGGGTATCATACGTCGTTTCCTTTCCAGTGACGGCTGGCAGCGTGAACGAGAGCACACTCCCCTGGCCGACCACACTGCTGGCAGAGACCGCCCCGCCGTGTTCCTCGACGATCGATTTCACGATCGGCAGGCCGAGCCCGGTCCCGGACACCCGGCCCCCCGTCATCTTCACCCGGAAAAACCGGTCGAAGATGCGCCCTATGTCTTTCTCCGCAATCCCAATCCCGGTGTCCGCCACGTTCACGCCCACCCGATCCCCCTTCGGGACGATCGACACGGACACCGTCCCGCCCGGCGGGGTGTACTTGATCGCGTTGTCGATCAGGTTGTCGAACACCCGCCGGATGGCGTCGCTATCGGCTAACACGTCGGGGAGGCCATCGGGCGCGTGCAGCTCAAACCGGATGCGCTTCTCCACGGCTCGCGCCTGGGCTGCCGCGAGCGTCTGCCGGGCCACCACGACGAGATCCAGCGGCTCTTTCCGCAGGGCAACTTTGCCCGCTTCGATCCGTGACAGGTCGAGTAGATCGTTGATCAGCCGGGAGAGTCGCGCGATCTCGTCGCTGATCGTCTCGTAGCATTGGAATTTGCGCTCCTCACTCAGCGTCTGGCTCAGCCGGACGAGGGTGTCCGTGTATCCCTTGATCGTCGTCAGCGGCGTCCGCAATTCGTGGGCGACTTCGGACACGAAGTCGGATTTCAACTGATTCAGCCGCTCGACCTCCTCTAAGGCGTGTTGAAGCTGTGCCGTCCGCTCGGCGACGGTCTGCTCGAGGCCGTCGTAGCTCGCCTTCAACGACCCGGCCATCTCGTTGAACGACGTCGCCAACTGCCCGATCTCGTCCTGCCGCTGGATGTCGATCCGGTACGTCAAGTCGCCCTGCGAGATGCGCCGCGTCCCTTCCACTAAGCGCAGCACCGGCTTCACCGTCGAACGGGCGGTCAGGATGCCGATCACCAGGGCCAGGACGACGCTCACGACGACGAGCCAGATCGACTGCTGTGTCATCGTCCCGATGGTCGCGTACGCTTCCGCCTCCGGTTGCTCGACGATCGTCCCCCAGCCGAGCGAAGGGATGGGCGCATACGCGGACAACACCGTCTGGCCGCGCGGATCGGTATAGTCAAGACTGCCCTTCTGTCCCGCTAACACGTGCTCGACCGGAGCAAGCATCTTCCAGTTGGCCCGGGTGAGCACCGGTTTTTTGTCCCGGTGGGCGATCACCACCCCATCCTTCGAGGTGATGTAGAGGCTGCCCTGCTGGCCGATATTGATCCGGTCAACCAGCGTCCACATACCCCGCAAGTTCACCTGCGTAGCCAGGACACCGATCGTCCGGCCGAGCTGTTTCACAGGCACCGCCATCGTCATCGCGGGGATCTTGCCGTTGAGCAGGTAGACGTCCGACCGGTAGAAGGCCGTGTCCGGACTCGCCATGACCCACCGGAACGCGATCATGATCGTGGAATCTGGGGTTTCATAGTCCAGATTCCCCGACGCTTTGATCCGCCCATCCGTGTCGATGAAATACAGTTGTTCAAAGATCCGCGCGTTCAGCCGAAGCTGGACGACTGCCGTCTCCTGCTTCCACAGGTCGGTGTGGGTCACGCCGACCATGGCCGCGGTCGCGGACAGGATCTCCTGGGGGCTGCGGACGAGCAGCTCGATCTCCTGCGCGGCGCGGGTTGCGATCTCCTGGTAGTCCCGGAGCACGGCTTTCCTGACGGCGGTCTGACCGGTCTGCGCGAGCAACCATCCTAAACTGAGGATGGGAAAGACGGTCAATGGAATCAGGATGAGCACTAGCTTCCAGACGATCTTCGATGACAGAATTTGGCGAACGATCATAGCAGGCAATCCGGCTCGGGAGAGGAGTCACCAGGCGCGGTCGGCTGAACTCCGCCGTCGCGGGCATTCGATGGCATCATCAATCAACCATATCCTTCCAATGATAACCGCCATTGCCTGGCTTTGACAAGCGCTTTTTGCCTCGCCCCCGTCACGCAAACGATCGTTCCTCGAACGCGTCCGTCTGCTCCCGGCTCTGGGCCTGGATTACCTCATAATCGAACTTGATGAGCTCAGGGACCGCTTTGTCGAAGTATGCCTTCTCGCAGTCGGGCGCGTAGATGTCCCCGGTCTTCAGGTACGCTTCGTACCGGCAGCCCGACCCGCACATCGGGACGTACGTGCAGTCGAGGCACATGTCGTTCCGCCACACGTCGAGCGTCATGAACTCCACGAATCGGTGGTTCAGCCCGTTCCACACGTCCCCGACGCTGAACTGCTCCCGGCCGACGAGGGGTGGACAGTTGTAGATCTTCCCGACCGGGTCGACGATGAACGCGGTCTCGCTCATCGTCATCGCGCATGCGACCTGTCCGATGCCCGGTGGGGTGCGGAACCCGTGCGCCGCGATCGCCCGCTTCATCGTGACGTACGCCTCCGGGATGTTCCCTTCGGACATCGAATGCGACCCGGCTTTCGAGTGCGACCCGCAGCCCGGCATCATGCTGTCATTCAGGACAGGGATGTCGATGGGGATCATCCCATCCGGCAGGGACTCAAGCGTTGCGGCTTGCTTCACCGCCTGTTCCGCCGTACGCTCCGCGTCCCGACGATCGATCGTGTCCATGATCGGCTTGAAGTCGAACGTGCCGATCTTGTCCCCGATGCCGGTCTCCTTCATGAAGGCGAGCAGCCGGAGCATCGCGTCCGCGTTCTCTTCATCGAAGTTCCCGCCGATGTTGATCATGATCTTATCCGAGACCGCTTTAATATTCTTGATGATGCGGTCGAACGTGCCTTTCCCGCTCAGGTAGGGTCGCTTCTTGTCATGCGCCTCCTTATCCCCGTCTAAGGTGATCTTCACGTACTTCAGGCCGTACGGGACGAGTTTGTCCACGACCGCTTCCGTCAGGAGCGCCCCGTTCGTCGTGATCCCGATGACGAATTTCAGGCCTTTCGACCTGGCATACTCGAACATCTCCTTCGAGACGAACTCCATCATCGGCACGTTCAACAGCGGCTCCCCGCCGTAGAAGCGCAGGGACAGGTTCTTCGGGCGGGTGGACTCGGTGTACGACTTGATCCACGCGATCGTGGCGTGCGCCACTTCGTCGTTCATGTAGATGTCCTGCTCCTTGACCGTCTCCTCCACGCAGTACACGCATTTGAAGTTGCAGTAGTACGTCGGACAGACCATGATCGACAGGTTGTCCGGGTTGTGCTTCATCCGCTCGAAGGTATGGACGACGAGCTTGCGCTCGTCCACGTGG
>JACQVL010000277.1 GCA_016209865.1 Candidatus Latescibacterota bacterium
GGGTACAACTTATTGAACCCTTCGGCCCAGAGGGTCATCAGGTTGTTCAACGTATCCGACCCGATGCTCGAAAGGTTCCCGCTGATGCCGCCCACCGCCTTGTAGAGCGGGAGCGCCGCGTCCACCTTCACGACCTCCTGCGCGACACCCAGACCGACGATCACTCCGATCAACCCAACGGCAACGATGATAGCGTTCTTCACACGATTCATCCTGACATACCTCCTCTCAACACGTAACGTTTTTTGTGTGACGATTGTGTGACGAATAGATGACGATTGTGTGACATCATGCTTCTGGCCCCTGACTCCCGACCCCGTGACAGGATGATGACGGTTGTATGACAGATCTGTGAATTCTATGTCTTCGATCCGCCAAAAGATCGTTCCAAAAGCTATTGACAAACCTGAACCGATCGCGTATGTTGTCCCGGTCGGTCCCCTGACTGCTCCTCCCTCGTCGACCGGATGTCCGAGAAGGATCATCGTATGACTCAGCGCGTCTCCAGGGCCATCGTGGCCGCCCCGTCCGTGGCGCCGCCCCGGCGGCCTCCGCTGGTCTCTCCGCTGGACACGATGGATGAAGCCGGGCGCCGGGTGCTGCGGCTCCATCTGGACCGGATGATCCAGTGTGAGCCGGGGACGCGTGAGGGGAAGGACATCGAGGCGGTGCACGACATGCGGGTCGCCACCCGCCGGCTCCGGGTCGCCTGCCGGGTGTTCGGGAAAGCCCTCGGCAAGAACGCGCTGGCCCCGTTCCGGGACGCCCTGCGCCGGGTCGGCGTGGCGCTGGGGGCGGTGCGGGATTTCGACGTGTTCATCGAGTCTGTCGAGACGTTTCGTCGGGAGCACGGAGGACCCGGGCAGGACGGGTTCGACATGCTCCTCGCCCATCTCCGGCAGGAACGGGGGCTCCGGCGGGCGCGGCTGATCCGGCTGTTGAACAGCGCCCGGTACACCGGTCTCACACGCCGGTTCCCCCTCTGGCTCGACGGGGCCGGAAACGGACTGGGGCCTCGGACGAACGCGGGACAACGCTCCGTCAGGAAAGCCGCGCCCCACCTCCTCGACTGCCGTCTCTCCAGGGTGATCGCCTACCGGAAACGCCTGGACGAGGAGGCATCCCCTGAAACGCTGCACGCCCTCCGCATCGCCTGCAAACGGCTGCGGTACACAGCGGAGTTTTTCCGGGACTGCTACGACGGGCGGCTCGACGGGCTGATCGACCGGATGGTGGAGTTGCAGGATATCTTAGGCCGGTTCAACGACGCGGGCGTGCGGGTGGCCTACCTGACTGGCTATGCCGGCCGGTTAGATCGCCGGTCCCCGCGAGCGCGACGGACGGAGCGTGCGGCCCAGCGCCTGATCGAGGCGGAGCGGCAGGCGCAACAGGACAGCCTGATGCAGTTCTGGGATATCTGGGAGGAAGTGGGCGTGGGACTGCAGGGATTACATTTCGAGCTGTGAAGTGGCCTAACCCCCGGCCCCTTCCCTGGAAGGAAGGGGAGGGTGGCAAAACAAAGCCTCAGGAGGCCCCTATGTCCGGCCTGTACTACGATCATCAACTGACCGGCCGGCTGATCGTCGTCGAGGGGATCGACGGGTCTGGGAAGACCACCCAGGCGCTGCTCCTCCAGCAATGGTTGGCGGCGCAAGGGATCACCGTCTTCTTTACGGAGTGGAATTCCTCCCTCCTCGTCAAGAGCGCCACGAAGCGGGGGAAAAAACAGAATACCCTCACCCCCACGACGTTCAGCCTGCTGCACGCGACGGATTTCGCCGACCGGCTGTGCTATAAGATCATCCCGCCGCTGAAGGCCGGGATGACGGTCATCGCCGACCGGTATGCGTTCACCGCCTTCGCCCGCGACACCGCTCGCGGCGCCGATCCCCAATGGGTGCGGCGGGTTTACAGCTTCGCCCCCAAGCCCGATATCGCGTTCTACTTCAAGGTGCCCATCCAGGTCTCCCTCGAACGTCTCCTCAACGCCCGGATGAAGTTGAAGTTCTATGAAGCCGGGATGGACATCGGCCTCAGCCGCGATCCGGTGGAGAGCTTCGAGTTGTTCCAGGGGCGAGTGCTCGACGAATACGACCGAATGGCGGAGGAATTCGGGTTTCACGTCATCGACGCGAAACTCCCGATCGACGCCCAGCAGCGTCAGGTCCGCGCGATCGTCAACAAAACGCTCGCCAAATACCTCAAACAACACCGCACGGTCGTCCCCGACCAGACATTGGGGACGCTGCAGAGGGCTATCGTACGATGAACGGATCGAACGGGAGATTCTTCGGGCGCGGCCTCCCCTACGTCAACATCGATGACCTGACCGGCCGGCTGATCGTCATCGAGGGGAGTGACGGCGTCGGACGGACGACGCAGATCGGGCTGCTCAAGACCTGGCTGGAGGTGCAGGGGTTCGGGGTGGTCGAGACCGGCTGGGCCCGGTCTCCGCTCGTCGGCGAAACGATCGACTTAGCCAAGTCCGGCCATGATATGAACGTCCTGACGTTCAACCTGCTGTACGCGACAGATTTTGCCGACCGCTTAGAGCATGAGATCATCCCCGCCCTCCGGTCCGGGTTCATCGTCCTGGCTGACCGGTATATCTACACCGTGTTCGCACGGGCCGCAGCCCGTCAGGCGGACCCGCAGTGGATCCGGGACCTGTTCGGGTTCGCCATCCAACCCGACCTCGTCCTCTACCTCAAGGTGGACGTGGACACCCTCATCCAGCGCGTCCTCCTGTCCGCCAACCTGGACTACTGGGAAGCGGGCCTCGACCAGTACCCGGGCTACGACCCGTACGACAGTTTCGTGCACTACCAGGCACGGCTGTTGCGGCAATTCAACACCCTCGCCCGGGAATTTCATTTCCAGGTCATCGACGCCCGGAAGAGTGTGGAAGAGGTCCAGCTCCGTCTCCGCAAACGGATCGCCAGGTTGCTCAACATCCCGGTCGTCGCGCGGGTATAGACGAGAAAAACAGTGGTCGGTGATCGGTAGTCGATGGTCGGTAAGAAATGAGAAGGAGACAGCCCGATGAAATGGATTCCTCGTGAAACCGCTTTTTTCGCTCTCTTCAATAAACAGGTGGGCGAAGTGACGGCCGCCGCCCAGCTCTTCCGCGAGGCGATCACGAACTATCAGAGCACCGATGCGTACGGGGAACAGTTCTCCGACCTCGAACACGCCGCCGACCTGACGACGCACGAGATCATCGATAAAGTGAACCGGACGTTCATCACCCCCATCGACCGGGAGGACATCTACACCTTAGCCCATGAACTCGACGATGTCATCGACATGATCGACGCGTCATTCGGCCTGATGCTGTTGTACGAGATCGCCGAACCCACCCTGGCGGTGCGCAATTTCGCCCAACTCATCTTCAAGGCCGTCCAGTCGCTCCAGCAGGCGATTCAAGAGTTGGAACAGATGAGTGAATCACGCCGGATCCTCGATCACTGTATCGAGATTCATCGTCTGGAAAACGAGGGGGATCGGGAATTGATGAACGCACTGAAGGCGTTGCTCCACGAGACGACAGATGCGATGACGTTCGTGAAGATGAAGCAGATCTATGAATATCTTGAGGAAACGTTAGATAGGTGTGAAGATGTGGCCAACACGATCGAAGGGATCACGATCAAGCATTCGTGAGGGAATTCTCCTTTACCGACTACCGACCATCGACTACCGATTGACGGGAGGCTGATCTGTTTGTCTACATCCTCATCATTATCTTTGCTGCGCTGATTTTTGATTTCATCAACGGGTTTCACGATGCCGCCAATTCTATCGCCACCGTGGTGTCCACGCAGGTACTCCGTCCGGGACAAGCCGTTATCTGGGCGGCGTTCTTCAATTTTGTGGCCGCGTTCGGGTTCGAGGTCAAAGTCGCCGCCACGATCGGGAAGGGGTACGTCACTCCGGAGGGCGTGACCGCCACCGTCATCTTCGCCGGGATCATCGGGGCGATCGTCTGGGACCTCATCACCTGGTACTATGGACTCCCGACCAGCTCGTCACATGCGCTCATCGGCGGGTTTGCCGGGGCGGCGGTCGTGCACAACGGCGGGTTGTCCGTCCTCATCCCCAGTGGGCTGTACAAAATCCTCCTCTTCATCGTCCTCTCGCCGCTCGTCGGGATGGGGCTGGCCCACCTGTTCATGGTGGCGGTAATGTGGCTCTTCCGGTCGGTCAGCCCGGCCAGAGGGGACCGGATCTTCCGGCGGCTGCAGTTGGTCTCCGCCGCACTCTACAGCCTCGGCCACGGGACGAACGATGCCCAGAAGACAATGGGGATGATCGCCGTCCTGCTCTTTACGTCCGGGTATCTCGGCCCGAAATTCTACGTGCCGTTCTGGGTCATCCTCATCTGTCACGCTGCGATCGCGGCCGGGACACTGTCGGGCGGATGGCGGATCGTCCAGACGATGGGGATGCGGATCACGAAGCTCAAACCGCCTGGCGGGTTTTGCGCCGAGACAGCGGCGGCGATCTCGCTCCTGGGGACGGCGCTCGGCGGGATTCCGGTCAGCACCACCCATACGATCACCGGCGCGATCGTCGGCGTCGGGGCCACCCGCCGGCTCTCCGCCGTCCGGTGGGGAATCGCCGGCCGGATCGTCTGGGCGTGGATCATGACGATCCCGGCGTCCGCACTTGTCGCCGGAGTGGCTTACCTGATCTTTTCCTTCGTCATGCCCGTCTGATGAATTTCCTGTACCGCCGCGAGCGCCAGATGGAAGGTTGACCCGCGCCCCATCTCACTCTCCGCCCAGACTCGCCCGCCGTGGACTTCCACGATGTGCTTCACGATCGACAGGCCAAGCCCGGTCCCCCCAAGCTCCCGTGACCGCGCCCGGTCGACCCGGTAGAATCGTTCAAAAATCCGGGGTAACGCCTCCGCCGGGATGCCAATCCCGGTGTCGGTCACTTCGACATGCACATCGGTCGGCTGCGCGTAAACCCGGACCGTGATCCGTCCCCCGTCCGGGGTATACTTGATCGCGTTGTCGAGCAGGTTAAAAAATACCTGCTCCATGAGCGCTTCGTCTGCCAGCGCCGGGGAGAGGGAGTCAGGAGTCTCGACCTGGACACTCAGGCGTTTTCGCGACATTCGATCGTCCAAGGATTCGACGACCCGCCGGGCGAGAGCTCCGAGGTCGCACGGGAGGAGGTTGACCTCCGTCCGCCCGGATTCCAGTCGCGACAGTTGAAGGAGGTCCTCGACCAGCGCCTGCAGCCGGTTCGCATGTTTCTGGATGGCTTCGAGAAACCGCCGGGCCGCCGTCGCGTCGTCTAACGCCCCGTCCAGGAGGGTCTCCGCATACCCTTTGATCGAGGTCAGCGGGGTGCGCAGTTCGTGGGACACGTTGGCGACGAAATCGCGCCGAACGCGCTCGAGCCGCCGCAGGTCGGTGATGTCGTGGAAGACCGCGACGAGGCCGTGGGACCGGTCGCTGATCCGGATGGGCGCGAGGTGTACCTCCAAGGTCCGGCCGCCCCCAGGCAAGACGATCTCCTGGACGCTGACCCCCGACCCGCTGAGCGCCGTGTCGACTGCTTCCTGAAGACTCACATTCCGGACGACTTCAATCGGTCTTTTGCCGAGGCATCCGTCATCGAAACCGAGGATCCGGTCGAACGCCGGGTTGGTCAGGATGATCCGCCCTCGGGTGTCCGTGACCATCACCCCTTCGGTCATGCCGGCGAGAACCGCTTCGAGCTGGGCGTTCTCTTCTGTCATCTGAGTGATGCGGGCCTTCGACTGGGCGGCCAGCTCGTTCAGCGTCCCGGCCAGGTCGTGGAGTTCGTCACGGAACGGAGCGGTCGCTTTGACCGAGAAATCTCCCGTCGCCATGCGCCTGGCCACGCTGATCATCCGCTCGATGGGGGTTGAGACGAGCCGCGACGTCGCGTAACTCAGCACGACCGCCAGCACCAGACCGAACACCGAGGCGAACACGATGATCCGCCGGATCCGGGCCTGTGCCCGGTCGAAGTCCGTCAGGGGCAGCGCCAGACGCACCACGCCCGCAGTCCGGCCCTGCAGGGCGAACGGGACCGCGGCATACGCCATGTCAGCCCCGACCGTGTGGCTGTGCCGAATACTCTCGCCGACAGAAGAACGGAGCGCCTGAACGACCTCAGGCCGGGTGGCGTGGTTTTCGACGCGGGGGAGTTCGGTGAGCGGCACCTCAGAGTCGCCCAGCACCGTCCCGTCGAGCGCGATGATGGTCACCCGGGCTCCCGCCTGCTCGCCCAGCCGGTCGGCGACCAGGTCGATCGCCTGGCGGGAAAAGGACACCGGGGGGTAGGATTCGATGGACGCGCGGACGAGCCGGGCGTCTGTCAGCAGCCCTTTGCGCGTCCGGTCGTTCAGGTCGTCCCGGAGGGAGCGGTTGAGGTACACATCGACCGAGACGACAACGGCGGCGATGAGGGCGGTGTAGCTCAGCATCAGCTTGATGTGAAGTTTCATCCTCCACTCCTCCCATCATCTCCTCATTCACCTCACAAACCGATACCCCACTCCGCGCACCGTCTCGATCACCGAGCTGGCCTCGCCGAGCTTCTCCCGGAGCCGCTTGATGTGCGCGTCGACCGTCCGGCCGTACCCGAAGTAGTCGTACCCCCAGACGACGTTGAGCAACTCGTCTCGTGTCTGCACCCGCCCGCGCCGCTGGAGGAGGGTGACGAGCAGCTTGAACTCGGTCGCCGTCAACGCCACCGGCTGGCCGTGCACCGCTACACTGTGGCCCTCCACGTCGATCGTGAGGAATCCCACCCGCAGGACGTTAGACGGCGCGACCTCGGCGCGCGCCCGCCGGAGGATCGCCTTCACCCGGAGCACCAGTTCACGGGGACTGAACGGTTTGACGACGTAATCGTCCGCCCCTAATTCCAGGCCGACGACCCGATCCATTTCCTCCCCCCTGGCGGTGAGCATGAGGATGGGAATCTTCTGGGTGCGCTCATCCCGTTTCAGGATGCGGCACACCTCCGTGCCGTCGAGGCCGGGGAGCATCAGGTCGAGGATGACCAGGGCGGGAAGTGTTTCACGGGCCAGCCGGATTGCGGCCGACCCGTCGTCGGCGGCCAGGACGTGAAACCCGGCCTTCTCCAGGTTATACTGGACGATTTCGACGATATCCGGTTCGTCATCGACGACGAGGATCGTCTCCTTCATCATTCCTCTCCGGTGACGAGGCGACGGTATTCGAGCAACGTCTCGATCTTCCGGTGTTCCCCGAGGTTTGAGTAGAGCATGATGAGGTTGTTCAGCATCCGGGCGAGGACGTACCGGTTGGGGACCGGGTCGAGGAACGTCTCGGTGAACCTGTAGCCGATGCGCGTCAGAAAATCCGCGCACGCGTCCCGAGTCAGGATCGTGCCGCCGCTGAAGGGGTCGAACAGGATTTCGGTCGCGGCCGTTTGGTACTTGACGATGAAGTGCGCCGGCAGGCCGACACCGTAGATGGGGAGGTCGAGGCGCTGGGCGATGAGGAGACACACGGCGGAGAGGGTGATCGGAATCCCACGTCGCCGATCGAGCACCCGGTTCATGTAACTGCCGTCGGGCTTGTCCATCGGCTCACCCTGAAAGTCCTGTTCCTGGAACAGGTACTCCGAGAGCGTCTGGACGATGTCGAACGGCTCGCTCACCCCGGCCAGCCGGATGGCCACCTCGTCCGCCATCCGGTCGAGTCGCTGGTGGTACAGCTCCCAGTCGACCTTCGGATCGCCGAACCGGGCGAGCGCGGCCACCCCGCGTTCGAGGTCGATGTCCGCCTCCCCGTCCGCCAGTTCGTGCCATTCGTGCAGGACGAACATCGGGTCGACATCCCCGGAGAGACGGGCCAGAATTCCGTCGATCCGGGCCCGGACAGGCTCGCTGGCGCGCGTCCGGGCCTCCTGCAACACCGGGACGATCCGGTCGCCCGATTCGAGCAACTTCGCGGTGACCATCGCCAGGATTGTCGCGTCGTCGTCCGACAGAAGGCGGATGAGGGAGGTGAGTTCCACGTCTGTCAGGGGAGTCATGTCCAGGTTTTCCATTCTGCGGTGCCCGTCTTCCAGAGTTCGGTCAGGATTTCGAGGTCGCGCGGGGTGTCCAGACATTCCCAGAACCCGTCGTGTTCATAGACGGCGAGCTCATGGTCGTCGATGAGCTGCTGCAAGACGGCCGTTGCTCGTCCCTGGACGTCGCGCACATCCCCCGACAGCCAGGCATGGTCGTCGAGGTACTCGAAGATGCGCCGGTTGAACACGAAGAACCCGCCGTCGATCCACCCGGCCGCCACCTGGCTCCCCTTCGAGAACGCGGTCGCCAGGCCGCTCTCGACCCGCAACTCCCCGAACCGGGAGAGCGGCCGGACGCCGGTCACCGTGGCGATCTTCCCCTTCTCCTCGTGGAACCGGAGGAGACGCCGGATGTCGAGGTTGGAGACCCCGTCCCCGTACGTGACCATGAACGTCTCATCGGGAATGAACGACTGAATCCGGTGAAGACGCCCGCCCGTCGGGGTGTCCATCCCGGTGTCCACGCAGGTGACCGTCCAGTCCTCCCGCTCCCCCGTCCCTAAGATCGTCACCCGTTTCTCCGGGCCGAGGGTGATCGTCAGGTCGTTCTGCAAGACTTCATAGTCGAGGAAGTACCGCTTAATCATCTCCCCTTTGTAGCCCAGGCACAGGATAAACTCCCGGAACCCTTGCTGGGCATAAAGCTTCATGATATGCCACAGGATCGGGCGGCTGCCGATCTCGACCAGCGCCTTCGGCCGGAACTGCGTCTCTTCCTTCAGACGAGTCCCCTGGCCGCCGCAGAGGATGACGACATGCATGCAGGGAGTTCCTTATACTGTCGCTGACGGACACACGTCATTCAGCCCGCACCGCTCACACCGGGGGGTTCGGGCCAGGCACGTCTTCCGCCCGTGGGCGGCGAACAGATGGCCGAGGACGATCCAGTCCGACCGCGGGATGAGCGCCATCAGGTCGTGCTCGATCTTGTCCGGGTCGCTCTGTGAGGACAGCCCCAGCCGGCCGGCCAGCCGTTTGACGTGAGTGTCCACCGCGATGCCGGGAATCCCGAACGCGTTCCCTAAGACGACGTTCGCCGTCTTCCGTCCCACTCCGCCGAGCGCGACCAGCGCCTCCATCGTCGTCGGCACCGCGCCCCCGTGCCGTTCGACGAGCGCCTGACAGCAGTGCTTGATGCTCTTCGCTTTGTTGTGGAAGAAGCCGGTCGACCGGATGTCCTGCTCCAGTTCTTCCAGCGGGATGTCGACGTAATCTTGCGCCGTCCTGTATTTACGGAAGAGGGCGGCGGTGACCCGGTTTACCTGGTCGTCGGTGCATTGGGCGGACAGGATCGTGGCGATGAGGAGTTCGAGCGGACTGGAGAAGTCGAGCGCACACCGGGCGTCCGGGAATTCCCGTTTCAGTCGGGCGACGATGTCGGCGGCACGCTGGCGTTGAGCGTTGCGGGAAGGCGGCCGAGTCATCGTGTCTTGCTCTTCTTATGGCGGAGGAACTTCAGCAACTCGTCCGCCGTCATCGTATTCACCACGTCTTTGGCAGACAGCCATCCTTTGCGGGCGATGCCCACGCCGTAGATGACATCCTGCAACTCTCTCGCCTGATGGGCGTCCGGGCCGATGCTGATCTTCGCCCCGTGTTCCTGGGCGTACCGGAGATGCCGCCAGTCGAGGTCGAGCCGGTGAGGACTGGCGTTCAGTTCGAGGATCACCCCGTGTTCGACCGCCTCGTGGATCACCCGGCGGACGTCGACCGGGTACCCCTCGCGAGCGAGGAGCAGCCGGCCGGTCGGATGGCCCAGGATGCTCGTCGACGGGTGCCGGATCGCCCGGACGATCCGGTCGGTCATCTCGGTCTCCGACAGGGTGAACCGGGAGTGGACGGAGGCGATCACCAGGTCGAACTCCGCCAGGACGTCGTCCGGGTAGTCGAGGTTCCCGTCCGGGAGGATGTCCGTCTCGATCCCCTTGAGAATCCTGAGGCCCCGGCCGTGCGCGTTGAGCGCGTCGATCTCCCGGTGCTGCTGCCGGACTCGTTCGATGCTCAGACCGTTGGCATACGCCGCCGACCGGCTGTGGTCGCAGACGGCCAGGTACGTATAGCCGAGGCCGCGCGCCGCGTCCGCCATCTCCTGCACGGAGTGTGTTCCGTCGCTGTAGACGGTGTGGACGTGGAGGACGCCGCGGAGGTCGTCTGCGGTCAGGAGGTCGGGGATCATCTGATGCGCCGCCCGTTCGACTTCATCCGTGCCCTCCCGGAGTTCGGGGGGGATGAACTGGAGGCCGAGCGTCCGGTAGACGGGGGCGTCCTCCGAGCCGTCGATCGGGACGCCGTCCCGGCTCCGTTCGTCCAGTGTCACGCCCAGCACCCGCGCCCGCTCCTCGACGAGGGCGCGGTGGGCCTCGCTGCCCGTCCAATAATACAGGGCGACCGCAAACTCCTCGTCGGGGACGACCCGGATGCACGCCGGGATGCCCGACGGAAGGATGAGAGTCACCGTCCCAGCAGACGTGAGCGACGGCTCGCCGAGCGGGCGCAACGCCGCGATGACCGTGTCCGGCTGATCCGTCCCGGCGACGAGGTCGATCGTGCGTACGACTTCCATCCGCCGCCGGACCTCGCCAGCGACCGCTACCCGGCCGATCGAGCGATGTGCGCGGAGAGCCTGGACGAGCGCGTCCGCATCCTGGAGCGCCTGGCTGAGGAGATGATGGCCCCGGTACCGCTTGAGTTGCTCGATCCCCTTCAGAATCTTCTCTTGCGTCTTCTGTCCGAACCCTTCCAGAGTGGCTAACCGGTTCTCCAGGCAGGCATATTCCAGTTCCCCGATCGTGGTGATGCCCAGATGGTCGTAGATGGCACGGACTTTCTTCGCTCCCAGGCCGGGGATGGCCAACATCTCCAGGAGGCCATCCGGGACGGAGGCGGAGAGGTCGTCGTAGTAGGCCATCCGGCCGGCCATGACCAGCTCAGTGACCTTCTCGACGAGGGCAGGACCGAGTCCGGGCACCTCAGACAGCCGTCCCTGGGCGACGAGCGCGGCGACCGGCTCCTGGAGCGCCGCGATGCTCCGGGCCGCCGCCTGATACGCCCGCGCTTTGAAGGGGTTCTCCCCCTTCAATTCGAGCAGGATGCTGATCTCTTTCAAGATGGCACTGATACGAGTGTTGTCCATAGTCGCAGCGGGTTAGTTCATCTGTCCGATCAACCGGTACATCGCCTGCACGACGTACTTGACGAGCTGCTCGTCGGGCGCCTGCGCGATGGCCGACCGGTACGCCTGGATGGCCTCCGGCCACTGCCCGTGTTGTTCGAGCGCCCGCGCGGTGGTGAAGGAAGGGTTCAACAGCCCGATCAGCCGGTCGATCGCCTGTTCGACGTGTCTCACGTACTGCTGGTCGGGCGCATGGGTGATGGCGGTCCGGTATTCCTTGAGCGCGGCATGCCACTTTCCCTGATGCTCCAGCACCCGGGCCATGTTGAAATGGGGATAATGATAACATTCGTACCGCTCGGCGATCATCGCCTTCTGCAGGTACGGGATCGCCTCGTCCGGACGGCCCAGCTCGATCAGGTACGCGCCGATATCGTTGTACGGGTTCCCAAACCGGGGATCGACCCGAATCGCCTCCAGACATTCCTGAATCGCCTCGTGCAACTGTCCCATCATGCTATACGTCCATCCCAGGAACGTATGGGCTTCCGCCGTGGGATACAGGGCGATCGACTCCTGATACAGACGGATGGCGCCATCGAACCGCTGCTGCATCTGGAGCCGCTGCGCCTCCTTCCAGCGTTCGATCGCTTGCAGCTCGACTGACTCATCGTGATCGATCGGTGTATGATCCTGATCGTGTGCCATCGTCTCATCCCTCCTCAGCCGAGCGCGGCCCGGAGCAGTCCGGGCAGGCGTTGGGAGAAGGCAGAACGCGGGAGCACCTGGTCGCACCCCGCACGCGCCGCCCGTGCCATCAGGTCGTGGTCGACGTGAGAGCCGTAGGCGATGACCGGGATGGTGCGCGTGAGAGGATGCTGCTTGAGCCGTTCGATCAGGCTGATCGAGTCGGCTTTCATCAGGCCGAGGTCGACCACAATGAGGGCGGGCGCGGCCTGCTGTATTCGCGCATCCAGTTCGTCCCCGTCGCTCACGAACACCGCCGAGACGCCGACCTGGCGGGCGGTCTCCCCGATCTTGGCCGAGAAAAACAGGTCGTCGGTGACGACCAGGAGATGAGAGGTGGTGTCCATGGGAACCCTCACTCACAGCCCAAACAATCGCTTCGTGTTCAGGCCGAGAATCTTCCGCTTGTCCTCGTCGGGAATCCGCGCGAACGCCACGTAGCCGAGCTTCGACCGGCAGTCGACGAACGGAATGTCGGTGCCGAACAGCACCCGATCCGCCCCGACCCGCTGGACGAGGACTTCCAGCATCCCGCGCGGAAGCATCGACCCGGTCAGGTCGAGGTAGAGGTGCTCCCACTGGGCAGCCGCCTCTACCGCCTGATCCATCCCCTTCGCCGGACCGCCCGAATGGCCGAGGAGGATGGGGACGTGCGGGAAGGCTTTGCCGATGCTGACGAACATCAGCGGGTTGCATTCGTAGGCGCTCTCCCAGGTGTGGACGAGCACCGGCAGGCGGTATTCGTTGGCGAACGCCCAGACGGGGCGGTAGTTCGGGCCGTCGGCCGGGTATTGATGGGTGGACGGATGGATTTTAATGCCGCGTAGCGGACCGTTGACCAGGTACCGCTCCAGTTCGGCCTCGATCTCGGCGACGGGATAGTTCGGGTTGACGGCGCAATAACCGGCGAACCGATCGGGGTACCGGTTGACGATATGGGCGATGATCCGGTTGCCCCACTGGTAGTCCGTCACCAGGCCGACGTGGGGCGAGCAGAGAACGGTCTGGATGCCGCAGGTGTCCATCGCGGTGATCATCCCCTCAGCCCACGGGTCCTTGGGGATGCTGAAGTTAAACCAGGGGCCCATGTGCGTGTGGCAGTCGATCACGACTTCCCCGCGCAGAATCTCTCCGGCCCGGACCGCGGCCCACAGGTCGCTCATGACAGGCCCCCTTTCCACAGGATCGACCGCAGTGTCTCTCCGGCGATCCGGCGGCGCGCCGCGTCCGGAATGGCCGCGTAGAGGATCGGGGAGAGCGCCCCGCCCGCGTCCCAGACGGGCAGGCCGGTGCCGAACACCAGTCGCTCCGGCCCGAACCGTTCCGTGACTGCCTCGATGGCGAGATGCAGTTCGTAGAAGCTGGTCTCCAGCTTCAGCCCGCGGTGTGCGGCCAGCAGGGGATAGACCCACCGGTCGATCCGGTAGCCCACCCGCATGACGACGAGGACGAGCGCCGGGTGGGCGGTCAAGACGGCATCGACCTCTGGCCAGGTCGTCTGGTCGAGGTCGATCAGCGCCGGCACTCCCGCGTCTTCGAGCGTCGAGAAGAGGCCGCCAGTCCATCGTTCACCCATCCCGTAGTTATGGTCACGGGGGTACAGCCGGACCGCTTTCGCCCTCCCATCCTGGAAGTACTTCAGCAGTCCGTCCCCGGCGGGCATCTCCCCCGTCTGGTGGGGCAACACGACGTAGCAGGCATGGAGATGGGGATGGTCGGCGCAGATGGCCGACAACCGTTCGTTCCCGGCGTGCGGGTCGTACTCCTTCGCGTACGCATGGACGGCGAGCGCGTCGTCGATCCCGGCGCGTTCCAACTCAGCCAGGATATCTTCGAGCGACAGGTTGTTCTCCGGCCGGGGGACCGACCGCCGCCCGACCATACAGTTGCTGTCGAAGAAACGAAGTGGTTCCACGAGGAGCCTCATGAATGAGACGCTTGCAGGGGCGACCCGCCTGGTCGCCCGTACCCGATAGAATGAAAATACACGAACGCGCGGCTGTACACAAGGAGGAAATAGAGAGTCTGCTCATTTCTCTTCTGCCATTCCCGCGCAGGCGGGAA
>JACQVL010000281.1 GCA_016209865.1 Candidatus Latescibacterota bacterium
GAGCGAGGTGGAGGGCCGGCGGGAGGGCGAATCACGTTCTACGTGTCAGAGACGCTGAAGGGGCGAAAAGGCGAAAGGGGTAAAAGGCGAAAAGGGGGACGGCAGGGAACACAGCGGGTGATCCTGTGGGGCATTGAAGACAGGGTGGAACGCTGGCTGGCGTCGCACGGGGTGCATGGCGAGCGCTTGGAGGATTCCCCGTCGGATCACAGCCAGGTCATCTTAGTCGGCGACCTGTCGGACACGACGGCGGACAGAGACGCATGGATCGCCCTGATGCAGCGGGTTGCTCAAGGCAGCGTGGCGGTTTTCCTCTCCCCCTTAGCGTTCAAGCGTGGGGAGGATGCGGTCGGCTGGCTGCCGCTGGCGAACAAGGGGAAGTGCTACGCGTTCCACGACTGGCTGTACCACAAAGAATGCGTGGCGAAGACGCATCCGATCTTCGACGGGCTGCAGGCGAAGGGAATCATGGATTGGGACTACTACGGCCAGGTCATCCCGCGCGACATGTTCGATGGACAGGACACGCCCGATGACGTCGCCGCGGCGGCGTTCGCGCTCGGCTATCCCTGTCCAGGCGGCTACGCCTCCGGGGTGCTGGTCAGTTCGTACCGGTTTTGTGCGGGCCGGTTCGTGCTCAACACCCTGCGTGTGCTGGAGCATCTCGACGCCCATCCGGCGGCGGACCGACTCTTGCTCAACATGATTGCTTATGCGGCGCGATTCGTCGATGAACCGGTCGCTCCGCTTCCTGAGGATTTTGAAGAGCGACTCAGGGGAATTGGATACGTTCAATAAACACTGGCTTCCCGCTTGCGCGGGAATGACAACAGAACCATTTGACAGACAGAGGTGAAAGGGATTCTGATGTCCACTCAACGTTGCGTTCGGATCGGTATGATCCAGGCCGTTCCCAAGAAGTGGGAGGTCGATGAAAACTGGGCGATGTTTGAAACACTCGTCCGCCGCCACGCGGGCGATCAGGTCGACCTCTTTCTCGCCCCGGAGTGCTTTCTGGACGGGTACGCGGCGTCAGAAGTGGATTGGACGGTCGAGCGATTTGCGGAAGTCGCCCAGAACCTCAACGACAGTCCGTACATCGACCGGCTCAAACGCCTGGCCGCGGAGACGCGCGCCCACATCGTGTTCGGCTTCACGGAGCGCGTGGACGATCGTTTCTACAACTGCGCGGTGCTGGTCGGTCGGGACGGTCACATCCAGGGCACGTACTACAAGACGCACCTCCGGGATCACGACAAGCGGTTCGCGCCGGGGATCGACCTCCCCGTCTTCCACCTGGATTGCGGGGTGATCGGGGTCGTCATCTGCGCGGACAGGGTCTGGCCGGAGACGATCCGGGTGCTGCGCGTGAAGGGCGCAGACATCGCCCTCGTCCCTGCCTACGGCGGATGGGGCCTGGACAACGAGTGGCGGATGCGCGTACGCGCGCACGAGAACGGGATGTTCGTCTGCTTTGATCATCCCCACGTGGCGTTGATCGCCAACCCACGGGGCGACGTCGCGGCGAAGTTGCAGTCGAACGTCCCCGGTCTGTTGATCTACGATATGGACCTGAGCGAAGTGACTACCGCGTACCTCCAGGACCGGCGTCCCGACCTGTACGGGATTCTCGGAGACCCGAGCGTGCGGCTCTAATATCGAACGGTGCGTCGGAATCTCGGAGGGCAAGAAGATCGCCGTGTGTCGTAACGAAGGAGGAATCATGCCTCAAAAGGAAGCCGCCTCTGACTCATCCTCATCGTGTATCCAGGTTCCTGAGCTCGACGGTTTCTACACCCAGCCGCTGTCTGCGGGCAAGCTGTACAGACTGGTGGGGTCGTTCGGGCCGGCGGCAGTGATCGCGTCCCTGTCGATCGGGGCAGGGGAGACGATCATGGTGACCGGAGTGGGCGCGTGGGCGGAATACGGCCTCCTCTGGCTGGTGCTGTTGAGTGTGCTCACGAAGGGCGTGTTCGTCACCTACCTACTCGGACGGTACACCGCCGCCAGCGGCCAGCACATCGGCCCGCGCCTCCTCCAGCTCCCCGGCCCGCGCGGCTGGCTGCTTCACGCGATCGTCTGGATGGAACTGATCGCCATGACCCTGGCGCTCGCCGCCGTCGCCAAGCCCTGCGGAAACTTAGTCGTCTACCTGCTCCGCGCCTCCCTGCCCGGCAGTGTGAGTCACGCGACCTGGGAAAACCTCTGCACAACCCTCTTCCTGGCCGCCGCGCTTATCCTGAGCCTCTATACCTCCTATATGACCCTTGAAAAACAACAGATCGTCATCTGCGGCATCTTAGTGGGCGGGACGATCCTGTCGACGTTCATGATCGGCCCCAGGGTCGTTGACGCCTTAGCAGGGACGTTTCGTTTCGGCCACCTGCCGCCGGCGCCGGAGTGGGCCCCTCCAGCGGTGCGCAACGACTACTGGCTCAACGTAGCCACTGTGTTCGGCTACGTCGGGAGCACGGTCAGCCCTTACATCGCGTACGCCAACTGGACCAGCATCCGCGGGTTTGGGCTGTCCGGCCATCCCAACATTCAAGACATTCGTGCCCGCGCGGACGCCAGCGCGCGCATCGATTACCTCCCCGACGACCCGGCGGAGGCGCGCCGCCTGCGGGCGCTCTTGTCGCCGCTGCGCTGGGACGTGGGCATGGGCGCCGTCGTGCTCTTCATCGTCACCGCCGCCTTCATGATGGCCGGGGCGGTCGGACTCTACCCGCGACACCTGTCCCTGCCCGGCAACGCGTTCGACCTCCTGACCAGGCAGGGGTACATCTGGGAACACCTCCATCGCGGCCTGGTGCCGGTCTACTACGTGGCCGTTCTCGCCGCCCTGTGGGGCACGTTAGCCACCATCCCGGAGGCGGAGACGCGGGTGGCGCATGAATTCTTCAGCGCGATCTGGCCGCGGTTTGCGTCGTTCCCGTTCCGTGGTCTGCAGGCCATCATCGTCCTCTGGTTTCTCGTCGCTTCCTGCTTCTGGATCTGGAGCGGGGTGAGTTTCGACCTGTTGACTCAGATCGTGGCGCTCCTGGCGACCAACCTTGGGGTGGCGCTCATTTGCGTGGCCGCCCTGTACCTCAACTTCAAACTGCCGCCGCGCTACCGCACCCGCTGGTGGATGCTGGCCGGCGGCGTGATCTCGGCGCTCATCCTGTTCCTGGCGTTCGCCGGGAGCGCGGTGGGGCTGTTGCGGAAACTATAAGGAGAACACCATGCCCAAGCGGTACAGAGTCTGTCTGATCGGATGCGGGCGGATGGGCGCGACGATCGATGATGAGGTGCGCGATCATCCGCACAGCTATCTATGGCTGCCATACTCGCACGCGGCGGGCTACATGGCGGTCGAACGGACGGAACTGGTCGCGGTCTCGGACGCGATCCCCGAAAAAGTCGAGACCATCCGCCAGCGATACCACGTTCCGTCCGGCTACACCGACTACCGGGAGATGATCGAGCGGGAACAGCCGGACATCGTCAGCATCGCCACCCGGCCGGCGACGCACGCGGAGATGACCGTCTTCGCCGCCGAACACGGGGTGAAAGGCATCTACTGCGAAAAACCTCTGTGCGGGTCGATGGAGGAAGCGGACGCGATGGTCGGTGCCTGCGAACAGTACGGCGTCAAGTTCAACTACGGAACCCAGCGCCGCTACATGCCGCTGTATAAAAAGATGCTGGAGATGATCGCCAACGGCGAACTGGGGGACATCCACTGCGTGATCGGTCATTGCGGGGTGGGATCGGCGCTCTGGGGGCATACGCACACGTCAGACATGCTGATGTTCTTAGCGGGCGACCCGGAGATCGACTTCGTGCAGGGGGCGATCGTGGCGAAGGAGGAGGACTGGGAGGACAACCGGTTGAACACCGACCCGGGCATCGCCAACGGGTACGTCCGGTTTAAGAACGGTATCCATGCTTACATCGTGGCGGGCGGCGGGTATGAGTTCGAGGTCAGCGGCACGAAAGGCAAACTGCGAACCCTGAACAACGGCATCCTGGCCCAGTGGCGCCGTGTTGAAGAGCCGTGGCACATCCTGAAAGAGGTCCCCTTCCCTGATGTTCAGCATGCGAGCGGGACGGTCAAAGGGATTGAGGACATCGTCGAGGCGCTGGACACCGGGCGCGAGACGCAGGGGCCGGTTCACTTAGCCCGCCGCAGCCAGGAGATGCTCATGGGGTTCATCGAGTCCCACCGGCGGGGCGGGACGCGCGTGACCCTGCCGGTAGCGAACCGGAGCCTGTACGTGGGCAGGAAGGATTGGTGAGCACTGCGCGATGAAACTGGGAACGGGAAAAACCGTGATCACGCCGCCAATCGGAACCCCGCTTGCCGGATATGGCTTCCGTGATCACGGAGCAGAAGCGATACTGGATGATTTAGAGGTCCGTGCGCTGTGGTTTCAGGAGGGCGATGACCCGCGCCAGGCGGCCTGTCTCGTCACGGCTGATCTCATCGGGTTCGGTCCTGCGCTGACGACAGAGATTCGCACGGCGCTCACTCAACGCATCGGCATTCCACCTGAGCGGGTGCTGCTCACGGCCAGTCACACGCATTCCGGCCCACAGACGGATGAAAGCATGGTGGGGTGTGGAGCGATAGTCGCCGGCGTTGTAGCGACCGTCCGTGAGCGCATCTTAGAGGCCGTGAAGACAGCTTCTCACGACCTGCATCCGGTGACGCTGTGCGCCGGTTGTGGCCGTTGTGAAGGCTATGCCATCAATCGCCGGCTCGTCAAGGACGGCCAGGTCCTCTTCGTACCCAACCCTGATGGAGTACACGACGATGTAGTCATCGTGATCGCCTGTCATGATGCGGCAAGTGGTGCGGTCCGGGCGGGGCTGTTTCAGTTCACGTGCCATCCGACCCTGATGGGCGATTACCGCATCACCGCTGACTATCCGGGCGCAGCCCGGCGTTACGTGGAAGAAGCCCTCGGTCATGGTGCGGTGGCGGCGTTCCTCCCTGGTTGCTTCGGGGATGTCCGTCCGAACTGTACCGTCATCGGCGGAGGGAAATTTCGTCGAGGACAACCTGACGACGTTGCGGCGTTCGGCGCCGCGTTAGGAGAAGAGGTGGTACGCGTCGTTCGAGGAGACACACAACCGCTGAGTCCTCGACTAAACGGTCAAGCTACAACGCTCGATCTTCCCCTTGCCCGGCATCCGGGCCGTGAGGAACTGGAGCAGCTCCAGAAAACCGGAACCCCGGTCGAACAGGAATGGGCTTCACGACTCTTGTCGAAGCCGTTTTCGATGACGCGCCCCCTCACGTTGCAGCGCATCGACCTCGCATCTGAGGCGCGTCTCATCGCCATGGGAGGCGAAGTCTGCTGCGAGTACGGTCACTTCATCAAAGGGCTTCAACAGGATGCCTTTCTGATCCCGGTCGGGTACTCGAACGGGTTTGTTGCATACATCCCGACCGCCCGCATCTTCTCAGAAGGCGGGTATGAGCCGGATGGCTCCTGTCTCTACTTCGGCCTCCCAGGGCCATTACAACCCGATATCGAAGGGATGATTCACGCAGAGATTCGCAAAATCATGGAAGCTGCTGCGTCACTTCCCCTATGAGCCCCCGTTACTCAGCTCCAGTCAACGAGACGACCTGCTGTGACACACCAGCTCGATTGTCTCTCGGTTTCCGGGGCAATCGTACCGTGAATGTGGTTCCCTGTCCCAGCTCGGATTTGACGTCGATCTGTGCCTGATAGGGTTGCAACAATCGGACACAGGATGACAGGCCGAGTCCGGTCCCCGTGGGCTCTCCCGGACGTTCAGTCCCGGCCACGGGTTTCGTCGTAAAGAATGGGTCGAAAATGTGTGCCAGGTGTTCGGGAGGAATCCCGCAGCCCGTATCGCTGATTTCCACGGAGATGGTGTCGTCATCGTACCGAGTCGCTACGATCAAGCGTTTCTGCGGGGTATCGTGCATCGCATCGAGCGCGTTGCGGACGATGTTCATGAGGCTCTGGCTGAAATCACCGTACACCCCCTCGATCTCCGGCAGGTCGTCGGCGAGACGGTAGTTTTTCTCGATCGTGTGTTTAAACTCCAAGTCAGCTTCGAGAAACAAGAGCTCTTCCCGGATGAGGTCATTGAGGTTCAGCAAGCGCCGTTCCTGCTCCTGCTCCCGACGGCTTTTGACCAGGGTATTCTCGATAATCGCCTCGACGTGCTGACATTTTTTCAGGATGATGTTGAGATACGGTAAGTCAGAGTTGGCGTGCTGGAGGAGTTCTGCATACCCCCGAATGACAGTGATGGGCCCAAGCAGGTTGTGAGTGACCCCTTGTACAACCGCACCGATCGCGGAGAGTTTGGCTTGCTGGAGCAGCTCCAACTCCAGTTCCCGCTGTGTCTGCGCGAGCTGTTTCTGTTCGGTCAAATCCCAGACGATCCGCTGGATGACACAGTGAGTTCCGTACCGGATCGTTCCAAGGCTGACCCCCGCGATGAACGGCTGGTCGCCTTTCCGTACGTGAAGCAGCTCCTCGAACAGAGCACCTGCCTCGGTTCGTGCCCGTTCCCACAGGTGGTGTGCCCGGTCCGACACATCATCGGGATGGAGCGCCCAGACGGACATCTGACAGAGTTCGTCCCGTGTATACCCGGTCAATCGCTCCGCCTCACGGTTGACATCGACGATGAGGCCGGTGTCCGGGTCAGCGATAAACATCGCATCGATCGCCTGCTCGATCGTCTGTCGGTACCGTTCTTCTGATGCGCGGAGCTCGGCGTCCGCCTCTTGCCGTTGCACGGCCATGCGATTGATGTACAGGGCGAGCGTCCCGATTTCATTCTCGGACAGGACGGGCAAGCGAACGCTCAGGTCCCCTGCGCCGATCTTCTCAACGGCTTCGACCACCGTCTTCAGCGGGTGAACGACGAGCCAGCCCATCAGAAAACGTAAGACCACCGCCACAATCACTATCGTCACGATGCCGATCGCCGCCGTCGTGAGGGCATTCTGACGAATCCGGTTGAACTCTTCCTCCATCGTCATCGTCACACGGAGGACCCCGACAGGCTCTCTGAGGGGTTGGAGGTAGGTCAACCAGCGGTCGTGCTCTTCATAGTAGAGCACGGGGGCTCGGATCGTCATCGCTTTCCACAGGTAGACTTGACTGACCGGTCGTCTCACAAGCCCGGTAGGATTGGTCACGTCACGGCCGTACTCGTCGAGGAACTGCAGATTGACGGTCGGGTTCGCCATCTGCTGCCGGGCAATCAGAGCGGCCATCATCTTCTGGAGATCGGCGGGCGTGAGGAGTGTCCGCTGCAGTCCGAGCGACATCGCCGCAGCCCAGGCCTCACACTCTCGCTCAGCCTGTTGCCGTGCGTGTTTCGTCTCACGGGCTGCGTTCAGGATCAGAAACGCACCGAACCCAACCCCGATGGGCAGAACAATCCAGATCGTCAGGGTCGTGGCTAACCGATGAGGCACTCCGCGCATCGTCACTCCTTCGTCCCGCACGTGATCGGGACGGACAGCGCCGTCTCAACCGGCAGCAGACAGCGCTGGTCGTCGCAGGCCTGGTAGGTGAGAGTCGCCCGAAGTATCCCTGACTGGCCCGGCCGGACCTCCGGCTTCAGACGAAGGATGCCCCGGATGGTGACCTCGCCCTGGTAGACGGAGAGCGGGCGGTCAGCAAATCCCAACATGACGGCGGTTCCGACTGGATATGAAATAGGGTTCATCGTTCAACAGGAGGCCTGAGTAGAAGATTGTCCTGTTGCTGCGAATAGTCTGATGATAAAATAAAGAGGATGTCCACGGTCTGCAATCAGATTCCCCTGCGTCCTCATTAATCAAAGGAGAGCGTTCACCATGCAGCCACTCTGTCTCACCGGCCCCACCCTCAAGACCAACCTCCATACCCACACCACGTTCTCTGACGGCACCTTCACCCTGGCGCAGGTCGTTGCAGCGTACGAAGCCCTTGAGTACGACGTCCTGGCGATCACCGATCACAACCGCTGGCAAGACCACACGAGCGCGTCGACGGGGCGGGTGCTCGTCCTCAGCAGCAACGAGCCGTCCCTCGCGCAGCGAGAGCATCTCTTAGCCTTAGGCGTCCACCAGACATCCCCGGTCGATGCCGGAGAACGAGACCGGTCGTCGTCCCGGACGCAAGAAGTGATCGATTGGATCAATGAGCAGAGCGGGTTCTCGGTGCTCAACCATCCGGCCTGGTCGGGGATGCCGGTCGACCGCCTCCTGGAACTGGAGCGGTACCATGCGATCGAGGTCTGCAACGCGGGATGCACCGGACACGGCTCCGAGTTCTCCCTCACCCACTGGGATGAATTGCTCCGCCGGGGCCGGCGGGTCTGGGGTCTGGCGACGGATGACAGCCATTACGACTGGGATCGCGGCCTGGGGTGGGTCGAACTCTTCTGCGAGCGGACGGAGGCGGCGGTTATCCGGGCCCTCCATGAGGGACGGTTCTACGCCACGATGGGCCCACGGTTCGAGCACATCGAGTGTGACGGTGAAACGCTACGCCTGCGCTGTGATCCGGTGATGGGCATCGCCGTCCTCTCCGAACAGGGGCCGATCAAGGTGGTGCACGGCGGGTTCGGGACGGTGGACGGGCTGGAGTGGAAACTCCCGGACCGCGGCCACCGGTACGTCCGGGTCGAACTCCACCGGGCCGACGGGAAGAAAGCGTGGAGCAACCCGATCTGGGCGGACTGAACGTTGAGAGTGAGCCAATACAATTCTGTGTCATTCCCCGATAAACTGCTCGATATCCTCGCGCGTCATCAGGAACAGGTCCATATCCTTCCGCCACGCACCGAGACTGACGAGGCATTCGGTGAACAACTCCCGCGTCTTGAGCTCCAGTTCCTGCATGCCCAGGTCGGTCATCATCCGGATGATGTGCTGGCCTTTCTTCACGTGCGTCCGCTCGTCCGACCGGATGAAGTCGGCGATGTGGACGAGGATGGCGTCGTTCCGGCTGCGCGCCTCGTCGATGAACCCGCTGATCGTCTTCATCACCCCGACCTCGCCGAAGAGGTTGATCTCCGCCATGCCGTAGGCGGGTTCCATCGGTCCCCGGCACATCGAGCTGGTCAGACGGTTGGGCAGCTCGAACGGGTCATACCCGGTGGCGAGCATCGACTTGTGACCGATCTCGGTGTGGCGTGATTCATCCCAGGTGATGCGGGCGAGGTCGTATTCCGCCTGAAAATCCTTAAACCGGATGTCCCAGAGGAACGTCCCGAACGCCTCGATCGCGTCCACCTCGTCCCGCTGCGTGCGGATGAACCGCAGGCGCTGGTTCTCGTAGGAGCCGACCGGAAGGCGCGGCTGGCCGTCGCCTAAGTCGTAATCCCCGGTGTTCTGGAAGGTGACGAAGCGGGAATCGCGCTTCGGGACGGTGTTGCGGACGAAGGGGGTGGTGGCGATGCGGAGCGGGGATGGTTCTTCGTTGCGCGCATCCGACCCGGTCACCCCGCCGATGCTGCCGAGCAACTGCTTGAGATGCCAGCGCCAGGCCGACAGCCGGCTCTCATCCACCCCGCCCTCGATGTAGGCGTCGATCGCCTGATCCGCCCAGACGAGCATCGGCTCGTCATCCAGCAGGATGCGCCTCAGCGCGCGAATCGTGGGCGCATCGGTGACCGGGTCGGTGTCGTCGATGTGATGGCGGTACGCCGTCTCCAGCGCCCGTCCGGCGACCGGATGCAGGCCGACGAGGAACTCGGCGGGGTCGGCCGCGGAGAGCATCTCGTCGATGAACCGGTCGATCTCCGCGTCGCGGTACCCATCGATCACGGAC
>JACQVL010000283.1 GCA_016209865.1 Candidatus Latescibacterota bacterium
GTTCTCAAAGAACCTACGAGCGGTTGTCTCCCCGTCCGGGGAGTGCCTTGCCCAGAAGATACCGGCAAGCGCGCGCGCTGTCAAGTCAAGAATGCCTGCATCAATTCAGGGGTTTCCACACGGAGAAGGTCTATGAAGACTGTGTCTCGAACATCCGCTGGTTTCAACTCCGAATAGATTGAGTCTTGGGTGTTGCTGGAACCGGGTGAAAGAAACACTCGATCAACCCAGAGGAGGCCGCCATGAAAGTCTTAATGCGGGAACGCGATCTTTCAGACGAGTACATTCTTTTTGCACAGCAGATCGGCGCGGATGGGTTCGACATTCATAATCCCGATAATGTGCCTGGTTTTAGGGAACAGGGCTACCCGGACCGAGAAGCCTTAGATAGACTAAAAAAGAGAGTGGAAGCGGCTGGTCTCGGCCTCTACCGCGTGGCGCCCCCCCAACCTCTTCAGTACCTGCTGGGAGAGCCGGGCGGGGAAGAGGAAGTCGAGAATCTCCGCAAAACGCTCCAGGTTTTCGGGCAGGTTGGCATTCCGTTCATGTCTATGCCCATCCATCTGGGTAATCCCGGGTATCGTGGAGGGTATACCCACGCGCATCGCGGCGGCTACACCATGCACGCGTTTGACGTGGAGCGGATGAAGAAAAGCCTGGAAGAAGAACCGCTGGAGGAGAAGATTTCTCTGGACGATCACTGGAGCCGCTGTGTAGAATTGTACAGGCGGCTCGTGCCGGTGGCTGAGAACTACGATGTGAAACTGATCACTCACCCGTCTGATCCACCGTTGCCCGATACCGATGTCTCGCCTCGGCGCTGGGCTGGCCTCTTAGATGCCGTTCCCAGCGACCATAACGGCCTCCTCTACTGCATCGGCACGCGTTGCGAATCTGGCGTAACGATCTTTGAGGACATCCGCTATTTCGGTCGGAAGGGCAAGATCTTCCATACGCATTTCCGCAACGTGCGGGGAACGATCCCGACGGCAGGCGGGTACGAGGAGGTCGCGCTCGACGACGGCGATATGAATATGTTTAAGGTACTGCAGACCCTGCGCGAAGTGGGATTCGACGGCGGATTACAGATCGACCATCTGCCGCACTACACCCACGATGACGCTCATCAGAAGGTTGCGTCGGGCTATGCGGTGGGTTACGTCAAAGCGTTGATCACGGCGCTCCGTGCTTAAGAAGGAGTAGACGATGAACATCATCAGAGTCGAAGTGTTCCAGATCGAGACACCGCGCTACTACGGGTACATTTCCGGCCATGTCATCGTGAAAGTCCACGTCGATGACGGGCCGGTCGGCCTGGGCGAGGCTTCGGACAGCAAAGCCCAGGATGTGAGCGCGATCGCCCGGCGCTACAACGACCTGCTCGTGGGACGCGACGCCACCCGCATCACCGAGATCAACGAGTTACTGCGGGCGCAGGATTTTGGGAGCACCGTTTCCAACCCGCATCTCGCCTCCGCCATCGACATCGCCCTCTACGACCTCAACGGCAAGGCTCAGGGGGTGCCCGCTTACGTCCTGCTGGGCGGCAAGACGCGGGACCGCATCTACAGTTGCTACCCGATCTTCGGGGGGCAGGTGCAGGAGGACTTCGAACGAGCCGCCAGCTACCTGCAGCGCCTGGTCGACCTGGGCCATCACCTCTTCCGGTATTATGTATCGGGTGACAGCGCGCTGGATGACCGCTTCCTGACGGAGATGAAGTCCCGCTATGGCGAGCGCATCAAACTCAAATCGCTCGATTTTTCCGGCCGTTTCCGGGACTGGGAGGCTGCGCTGCGCTACGCCGACGCGCTCCGGCATCATGCTCCCTACCATTTTGAGCAGCCGTCGACCATTCTCAGAGTCAGCGCCGAGTTCACGAAGCGTGTCGACCTGCCCGTCACCCTGCACATCGGCAGCCTGGCGCACGGGTACGAGGCGGCGGAACGCGGGGCCTGCACCGCCTTTAACGTCGCCTGCGTGTCGGGCGGGCCGACCCACATCCGCCGGATGTTCGCGTTGGCCGAGGCCGCCGGCCTCAAATGCCTGATCGGGACCGATCAGGAATCGACGCTGGGCACCGCAGCCCAGGTTCACGTCGGCGTGGCCATGCCCAACCTCGACCTGCCCTGCGACCCGATGGGCCCGGTGCTCTACACGAAGTGGCCGTCGACAGAGAACATCCGGGCTGAGGGCAGCTACCTCTATCCGCCCGAAGGTCCCGGCATGGGCGTCGAGCTCGACGAACAGAAGATGAAGGAACTCACGGTGGCGTCGGCGTGATCGGGATCGGTTTGCCTCGCTGATCGTGGCAGAATACTAAGGGGGTGTGCGATGCCTACACGATACCGCGCTGGCGTCATCGGCCGCACCGGCCGCGGCGACTACGGACATGGGCTCGACCGGGTCTACTTGGAGATGGACGAGATCGACCTCGTCGCGGTCGCAGACGACAACCCGACGGGCTTAGCGGAAGCAGGCAGACGGTTGGGGGTAGCCAGGCTCTACCTCGACTACCGTGAGATGTTGGCGAAGGAGCGGTTCGACATCGTGAGCGTGGCCCCGCGCTGGGTGGCCCCCCACCATGAGATGGTACTGGCCGTCGCGGAGGCCGGGGCGTGCGTGTTTCTCGAGAAGCCGATCGCCCGGACGCTGGCCGAAGCGGACGCGATGATCGTCGCCTGTGAACGGGCCGGGGTGACGATGGGCATCGCCCACCAGGGCCGGATGCACGCGACCACACACTACGCGAAGCGTCTCTTGGCTGACGGCACGATCGGCACGATCCTCAGCGCCCAGATGCGGGGGAAAGAGGATACGCGCGGCGGGGGCGAGGACCTGATGGTGCTCGGCACCCACATGTTCGATACCCTCCGGTTCTTGCTCGGCACGAACCCGCGCTGGGCCTTCGCTGCCGTGACCACCGCAGACGGACGCCTCGTCACCAAAGCCGACGCGGTGGACGGACCGGAGGAGATGGGATGGATCACAGGTGATCGTGTGCATGCCCTCTACGGCTTCGAAGATGGGACGACTGCGACGTTCGAGTCCCGGCGGAATCAGACCGACGCGGGCGGACGCTTCGGACTGCAGGTGTTCGGCACCCAGGGGATTCTGTCGGTCTACCAGAGCTCGCAGGAGATCCGCATCTACGGCGCGCCATTCTGGCGTCCGGATCGCACCGCGCCGGTGCAGAATGTGACCGCCGAGGCGCTCGCGGCCCTTCCGGCCGACCAGCAGCGGATGCACGCGAACGCGAGTTATACGGATGTCCAGATGATGGCTAACCGGACGATCGTCCGCGATATCCTGAGGGCGCGCGAAGAAGGCCGGCGGCCGCTCAACAGCGGTCACGATGGACGCTGGGCGCTGGAGATGATCCACGGCGTCTACGCATCCCATCTACAAGCCTGCCGTATCGCGCTGCCGTTAGCTGATCGAGCACATCCGTTGGAATAGCGGGTCGGGACTTGAAGCCTGGAACTTGAAACCTGGAACCATTCGGAGGAACCGAACCATGCCCTTCATAGAAGGCTATCTCAACACCCTGAGCGCTGCTCCTGGTGAGACGGTGCAGCTTCATGCGTCGAGCAACTCGGACCGGTGCACGGCGACGATCATCCGGGAAGGGTATCCGGAACGGGTCGTCCATATCGAGCAGAACATTCCGATCGAGGAACACCCGATCCCCGGCCAGTCGTGGCTCACCGGGCCGGGCTGGCCGGTCTGCTGGACGTTCACCGTCCCCCGTGACTGGACGAGCGGGGTGTACCGCATCGAACTGAGCGCCGAAGGGGTCAGGAATCAGCCGACGCACACCCACTGGGGCAGACGCCTGGCCTCGCAGAACCTGCTCTTGGTCGTTCGCGCGGCTCGCCCGGCGGAGCAGCACAACATCCTCCTGCAGCTCACGACCAACACGTCCATCGCCTACAACTCCTGGGGCGGACGAAGCCTGTACGCGTATAACTCGTTCGACAAAGTCCAATCCGCACGGGTCAGCCTGCTCCGGCCAGGACACGGGTATTACGACGGCTGCCCGTTTCCGGCATGGGAGCGTCCCTTCGTCCACTGGTGCGAGCGCGAAGGGTACGGACTGGACTACGCCATCAACTACGACCTGGAGCGATGGCCGGACGGGTTCGATCAGTACCGGCTGATCCTGAGCGTGGGACATGACGAGTACTGGTCTGCTCCGATGCGCGATCACCTGGAGCGGTTTATCGCCAACGGCGGGAATGCCGCCTTCTTCAGCGGGAACAGCGTCTGCTGGCAGGTGCGCTTCGAGGATGAGGGGAAGACGATGGTCTCGTACAAGGAGCATTACAAACAAGACCCCAAGTACGCCTCGGGCGAGCACGCCCTGCTCTCGACGCTGTGGAGCCATCCGCTGGTCGGCCGTCCGGAAAACCGGCTCACCGGCGTCGGGTTTCCGATGGGAGGCTATCATCTCAGTCACGGTTCCTACATGGATGGGCTGGGGGAGTACACCGTCCGCCGGGCGGCCCACTGGGTGTTTGAAGGGACGTGCCTCACAGAGGGAGATGTCTTCGGGGGGAGGAACACCATCGTCGGCTATGAGACGGATGGCTGCGCGTACGTCGAGCGCGATGGGTATCCCGTTCCTACCGGCACGGACGGGACGCCGGAGGGTTTCACCATCCTCGCTCAATGCCCCTCAGCCTGGGCTGGCCACGAGATCGAAGCGGACGTCTTCAAGGAAGCGAGGGTCGCCAAACAGGGCATGGCGACGATGGGACTCTACACTCGCGGAGGGACGGTCTTTACCGCCGGCACGACGGATTGGTCGCACGGCCTCAAGGACGATTCCGTCGTCCAGCAGATCACCCGGAATGTGTTGAATCGTTTGGGAACGTGAATTCATGGCACAGTAGGGGTACGGCGCGCCGTGTCCCTACAACCGACCACCGACCACCGAAGAGGATACCCTATGATGAACGTCGCCGTGATCGGGCTGGGCGCAGGACGGGGCCACCTGCGCGGCTACAGCGAGAGCCAGGATGCGCGGGTTCTGGCGATCGCCGATATCGATGAACGACGCCTGGCGTCAAACGCCGAACAGTTTCATATCCCCCAGGTCTATAAGGACTACAAGGAGATGCTGAAGGTCCCGGAGATTGAGGCGGTCAGTGTCTGCCTGCCGAACGACCTCCATGCGTCCGTCTCGATCGACGTGCTGAACGCCGGGAAGCACGTCCTGGTCGAGAAACCGATGGCCCGGTCTGCTGCGGAAGCGGAGGCGATGGTCGCGGCCGCCGCCGTCAATCGCAAGACCGTCGCCGTCTCCATGAACTACCGCTGGGCGTTCGGGCTTGAGCCGCATTATCTCAAACATCTCATCACGCAGGGTACACTGGGGAGCATCTACTATGTCAAAACAATCTCCCTCCGACGCTACACGTTTCCGCGCGGCTACACGACGTGGTTCAGCGTCAAGGCGCGATCAGGCGGCGGCGGGCTGATCGACATGGGGCCGCACATGCTCGACCTGGCGATGTGGCTGGCAGGCGACTTCTCTCCCATCCAGGTGAGCGGTGTCACGCGGACCGCCATCATGACCGATACAGACGTGGACGACCTGGCCTCCGGTCTGATCCGCATGAAGGGCGGGGCGACGATCCTGATGGAATCCACATGGGCGACGTTTACGCGCTCCGCCATGTCCGTGACCGTCTTTGGCACGCAGGGCGGGGCGATCCTCGACCTGAACGCCCCTCAGGGCCAGCGTCTGACGCTGTTTAGCGAGGATGGAAGCGCTCGATTCGAGACGACCCCGATGGATATCCGTCTCTCTGAGCAGCCCGATGCCAGTGTCCAGGAGCATTTCGTCAGGAGCATCCGCGCCGGCCGACAGCCGGAGAATGCGGGTGAATGCGGGCTGGCGGTGATGCGGGTGATCGATGCGATCTACCAGTCCAGCGCGACGGGACGGGATGTGGTGATTGAGGGAGAATAACCTATCATGCTGAAAACAGGTCGTTCCGGCGGCATCTACATCCATCCGTGGGATATCACCGATGAGGGCATCGACACGTGCTTCGATGACCTGGAGCACGTGTGCGGACTGAATGAGCTGTTTATCGCCGCGGCCTACCACGCCAGCACGTTCCTGCTGCCTCATAACCCGAAGCGACTGGTGCGCTGGGATGATGGATCGGTCTTCTTTCCTCCCCAGCACCCACGCTGGCAGGAGACCCGCATCCAGCCGGTCGTGGGGGAGTGCGTGGATACCGCCGGGTATCTCCATCGCATCGTGGAGAACGCCCGGAGACGCGACTGGGGAGTGATCTTCTTCACGGTGTTCCATTACAGTCACAGCACCGCGCGGGCGTTTCCAGCGGGATGCTGCGTGGACGCGATGGGCGAGCGTCACCGGGCGTACCTCTGTCCGGCTCACCCCGACGTGCGCGCGTACGACCTGGCCATCGTCGAAGAGTTGATGAGCACCTATGGCGGGGACGGCATCCGGTACGAGTCGCTCGGGTTCAACACCTGGAATTACGGGATCGTCGTGAACAAGATTGATGTGCCCCCACCCCCACGAGCTCAGTTCTTGCTGAGCCTCTGCTTCTGCGGCAATTGCCTCCAGCGCGCCAGGGATGAGGGACACGATCCGCTCCCCCTGAGACGCGAGATCCGGGAGCATCTGTACGAGACCCTCGCCAGGCCGTCGTCCGAGTGGGACAGGGGTCCGGCAGACGAAGCCTGGGCGCGGACTGTGTTTGATGGAAAGCTCTGGCAATATCTGGAGATACGCTGTAACACCGTCACCAGTCTCTTCACTGCCGTTCAGGAGATCGTCAACCGCTACGGTGGAGCGTTCATGCCGTTTGGCGCGCGGCAGGACCGGAGCGTGATGGACGGCCTGGACTACGCCCCGTTCTATCCGCACCTCAAACGGGTGAGTCTGGGGAGTTCGGGCGCGACGCTCGACGAGCGACGAGACTCGCTCCGCCATCAAGTCCGGGCAGTCCCGGAGTGGACCGAGCCTGAGATCACGCACAACCAGCGGACGTTCCAGTCGATGGAGGCGCTGCGGGACGAGGTGATGGCCGCTCGGGAAGCGGGCATCCGGCATCATGCGTTCCACTATTACGGGATGACCCCCCGGCATCAACTGGAGTGGATCGGCCAGACCCGCGCCGCGTGGGCGTGAGGATCGGTGGTCGGTGGTCAGTAGTCGGTGGTCGGTAAAAGGAAGCAGAGGAGTCTCATCATGGGCATCACGGTCGGCATGGTCGGCGTTGGGGCGTTCGCGCAGAGCTTTATCCCTCTGTTCAAGGCGCATCCGCTCGTGGATGACGTCGTGCTCTGCGACCTCGATGCGAACAAACTCAGGCAGAATGCCGAGAAACACGGCATCCCCAGGACCTGTCCGTCGCTCGATGCGCTGTGCGACACGGACGTGGACGCGGCGGTCATCATCACCCAGAACTGGCTGCACGCGCCCCAGGCGATCCAGGCACTGCGGGCGGGGAAACACGTCTACTCTGCCGTGCCGACGGGCATCACCGTCGAGGAGATCGCCGGGCTGGTGAAGACGGTCGAGGAGACGGGCAAGGTCTACATGCTCGGCGAGACGAGCTACTACTACCCGGCCGTCCTCTACTGCCGGGCGCAGTACGCCAAGGGTGCGTTCGGACACGTCGTCTACGGGGAAGCGGAGTACTACCACGACTGGGACCACGGGCTGTACGACGTGATGAAATGGCGCGGAGGAGCGCGCTGGCGGGAGTTCGCCGGAGGCCCGCCGATGCACTACCCCACTCATTCCACCAGCCAGATCATCTCCGTGACGGGCGCGCACATGACTCATGTCTCGTGCCAGGGCTTTGTCGACCGGACGGACGACGGTCTCTACCGGGCGGACGCCAATCGATGGCAGAACGTGTTCAGCAACGAGGCGGCGCTCTTCAGGATGTCGGATGGGAGTTGCTGTCGCATCAACGAATTCCGTCGGATCGGCCATCCGGGCACGGTGCGGATGTGTCTGTTCGGGACGGAGGGGAGTTTCGAGCACAACTCCGCCGGCTCGATCTGGGTCACCAAAGATAGGAGCCAGAGCCTTCGCTTAGATGCGCTCCTGGAGTGCAAGGGCATGCCGGTGAGGCGGACGGGTGAGAAGGCGGAGGGGATGGATCTCGTCACGGCGGAGGACGGGACGCACCGGGATGTGTCCCCGCTGCATCCGGTGGAGCGGCTGCCTAAGGAATTCATCGGCCTCCCGAACGGCCATGCCGGGGCGCACCAGTTCCTCGTCGACGATTTTGTCCAGGCGTGCGTCGACGGGAGTCTCCCTCCGAATCACGTGTGGATGGCCGCCCGGTATGCCGTACCGGGCATTCTCGCACACGAATCTGCCATGAACGGAGGACGCTTGATGGAAATTCCGGATTTCGGAGACCCGCCGGGGGTTATCGGGGTTCGGGATTAGGGGTTCGGGGTTCGGGAACAGACAAGTGCTCGAGTTCAGACAGTCGTTCGTTCGCACGGCACCGATACACAGGGAGGAGTCGCCATGCCAGACTATCAACCGATCGACCTCGCCGGCTTCTGCAGCGTGGGGAAGCTGTTCATCAGTCCCGGAGCTGACCCGCCGATCGGCAGTCAGACCTTCCACGGCCTGCCGTTCAAGGTCGGCGCCGACGATCCCGACCCGACGCGGTGTTTCATCGGCTTCGGCGGCGAAGCCGGACTGCAGGACGGGAGCGTGACCATCCCGATCAACGCAACCGCCCGGCGCATCCTCTTTGCCCATGCCTTGCTGGAGTCGCAGGTGATGGAAGGGGAGAAGTTCGGCCGCGTCGTCGCGCAGTACGTGTTCCGCTTTACCGGCGGCGAGGCGGTGCGCGTCCCCATCCGCGAGCGGTTTGAGGTGGGTGCCGTGGCGCCCGCGCAAGGGGGCGGCGCGCCGTTTCTCGCCGTGCCCGACCAGAAAGAAAGCCTGATGCCGCGCTACCAGGGGGAGTGGAGTCTGATGGGTCGCCGCCAGACGGAAGCCTCGCGCGGCGGCGCGCGCGGCTATTACCTGTGGGTCTGGGAGAACCCCCACCCCGACCGCATGATCGAATCGATCGTCCTGGAACCCGGCGGCAGAAAGTTCCTGATCGCCGCCATCACCCTCGCCCACGTGGACGAACCCCCCTTCTGCCGCACCGGGAAGCGCGAGGTGAAGATCACCCTCCCGCAGGCCGAGGACGCCGAGAAGCCGTTCCAGGTCGAAGTCGACGTCGACCGGGGTGTGGCGACGTACCCGTTCCCGCTGCCCGACCAGCCCGCAGACGAATTTCTCAGCAACGACTTCAAAGGCTGGGGGGAGGAACAGAACCCCAAATCAAGCCCGGCCTACGTGGAGATCGCGGCCATTCCTTCCGCCACCGTCACCGTGAAGAACGACGGCGAGACATTAGGCCAGGCCAACTGGGGCGAACTCCAGGAGAAGGGACGGGTGGAGACGCCCCGCGTCAGGCTGGAAGTCGTCGACCGGGGGAGAAACTGGGTCCACGTCACCGTCCTCGACGACGAGACGGGCAAGCCGGTCCCGTGTCGCGTCCACTTCCGTTCGCCCGACGGCATCCCGTATCAACCGCACGGCTACCACCACCACGTCAACTCCAACCTCGGCACGTGGCACGTCGACATCGGCGGGGATTTGCGGCTGGGACAGGTCACGTACGCCTACATCGACGGCCAGTGTCAGGGCTGGCTGCCGCGCGGACGGGTGATCGTCGACGTCGGCCGCGGGTTTGAGTACGAGCCGTTGCGGACGACAGTGGAGATCAAGCCTAGCCAGCGCGACCTCGTCCTGCGCCTCAAGCGGTGGACGAACATGAACGCCAGACGCTGGTTCAGCGGGGATTCGCACGTCCACTTCTTAGGCACGCAGGGGGCGCACCGCGAGGCGCAGGGGGAAGACCTCAACGTCGTCAACCTGCTCCAGTCGCAGTGGGGCCATCTGTTCACCAACAGCGAGGACTTCATCGGCCGGCCGACCGTGACGCAGGACGGACAAACGATCGTCTACTGCTCGCAGGAGAACCGCCAGCATTTCCTCGGTCATTTGATTCTGTGGGGTCTCAAGGACGAGGTGATGCCCTGGTGCACAGACGGGACGGGCGAGGCGGAGTTAGGGGGGACGCTGGAAGAGGCGATGTCGTACTGGGCGGACAAGACCCACGCGCAGGGCGGCACGGTCGTCATCCCGCACCTGCCCAATCCCAACTGCGAACCCGCCGTCCTCATCGCAACCGGACGGGCGGACGCCGTCGAGATGCTCCGGCACGGGGCGTACAACCATTCGGAATACTACCGTTATCTGAACTGCGGCTACCGGCTGCCTTTAGTGGGCGGGACGGACAAGATGAGCAGCGACGTGCCGGTGGGCATCTACCGCACCTACGCCTATATCCCTGACGACGAGGAGTTCAACTACGACACCTGGTGTCAGGCGGTGCGCGCCGGCCGGACGTTCCTCAGTGGCGGCCCGCTCATCCATTTCACCGTCAACGGCGCTCACGTCGGGGACACATTACGACTGCCGGGGAACGGCGGCACGGTCGAGGTCGAAGCGACGGCGGAATCGATCTTCCCGATTCACACCCTGGAGATCATCCAGCAGGGACGCGTCGTCGCGTCAACGGAAGAGACGAAGGGCGTCCGGCTGCTCCGTCTGAAAACCGCGCTGAAGGTGGAGGGGCACACCTGGCTGGCCGCACGCTGCGGCGGGCCGAACTACACCGCCATCCCCCATCACGACGGCTGGCGGCGTGGGCTGTTCGCGCACACCTCCCCCCTCTACATCGCCTGCGGCGGGGAGTGGTGTCTGTTCGATCAGGACGCCGCCCAGTACATGCTGACCTTAGTCGAAGGCGGTCTGGCCTACATCCGCCACACGGCGGCGCACTACCCGTCCGGCAGCGTGACGCACCATCATGGGGAGGACGACCATCTCGCGTACTTAGAACGCCCGTTCCTCGAAGCGCAGAAGGCCATCCATCAGCGGATGCACGAGCTGGGCATCGCACACTGAGGAAGAGACGGTCACCCCACTGGCAGCATGAACTGGCGCAAATAGCGCCCGGACAGCACTAAGAACCGGTCGCGGTTCTCGCCCCCGTACAGACGGCTGTGCGGCTCGATGCAGATCGCGCCATCGTACCCGGCCTCGTACAGAATCGCAAAGAACGGGCCCCAGGCGATCTGACCAAACCCAGGGTTGGGGTCGGGGATATGTTTGCCGTTGATCCGCAAGACGTCTTTGGCGTGGATATGCAGGAGGTGTGGGCCGGCTGTCAGCAATTCGGACATCCAGTCGCGCCCGTCGTAGACCGGATGGCTGGGGTCGAATTTGATGCCTACCTCTGGCAGTTTCGGCAGCACCCGCTCCCAGGCCGCCGGACGGTCGATCATGTTTTCCCAGTGGCAATTGTAGAACGCGAACTTCAGCCCCCTGCGCTGCACCCCCTCGATGCGCGGCCCGGCGTCCTCCACGACGGAGTCCCATTGAGCCTCGTCCGGCACGTTGGGGCTCCGGCCCGTTCCGGCGATGAACACCTCCGTCCCCAGCGCCGCCGCCAGGTCGGCCGCACGCTCCCACAAGTCCAGATGCGCCTGACGCTGCTTCGCGTCCGGGTCGCGGTAGTTCTTGCCGAACAGGCTGGCAGCGGCCAGCTCGACCCCCTCAGCACGCAGCGCATCCTTGAATTCACGGTGATCCGTGAATAACGGGGTCTCCCCGAACAGCGCCAGTTCGACACACCCGAACCCGTGCCGGGCCGCAAAACGCACATCGTCAACCGTGCCGCTCGTCAGAAATCCGAGTTTCATAAGGTGCTCTCCTTCGATGCGAACGCAGCCGCGTACACCCGCGACTTGTCGTTCAGGTTGCCGTAAAACGCTCTGATGTCTGGGTCTGGATGATCCCGCCAGAATCGTGTCGGCACGAGCGAATAATGACTGAGAACCGGCCCGGATCGGTGACCGTAGTACACCTGAAGCGTCTTCCGCTCGTGCTGAGTTGGCCGGACGGTGGCGGTATGCAGGACAGAGAGGTTGAACAGGATGGCCGTCCCCGCCGGGCCGTGGAGGTCGATACTGCCCGCCCTGACTAACTGCTCGGCTGGCTCCAGGATCGTATCGTGGATGGATTCCGGGGAGATCGAAAAAC
>JACQVL010000276.1 GCA_016209865.1 Candidatus Latescibacterota bacterium
ACGACGACGTCCGGGAACGGCTCGTACGGCTCCGGCTTGCCCGCCCCTGGGGCGACCGGGGGGAACAGTTCGTCGAGGTCGAGGTACTCGGATGCCAGGGTGCAGTGGATGACCGGCTTCGACCCGGCCGGCCCGCCGTACAGGTTGGTCACCGTCCCGGTGAGCGCCAGGTCCGACCGGCCGCTGCGACCGGTGAAGCGCTGCACGGTGAGGGTCGGCCCATCGACGACGAGGTCGCTCGTGAGCTGCTCGATTGGCTTGGGGAGGGCGGAACTGCGGACTGTCCCGTCGCGGAGGGTGATCGTCGCGTTCACGGCCGGGAGGCGTCCCTGTCCGACCGGCCCGCGGACCGTCCCGGCGAGGGTAATGTCCCCTTCCGCCTCCACGTCGGCATCCTCCGAGGCTTTGTCCTGCGGGATGGAGGCGAGGAGCTTGCCGAGGGTGACATCACTCGACGCCACGCGCAGGTCGAGGACGGGCGCGGGACGGTCGTACCCGTCCACCCGTCCGGTCAGGGTCACCGCCATCTGTTGGACGGTGACCGTCAGCGTCCGAAGGTCGAGGCGCTTCTGGCGAGCGTCGATCGTCACCTCATGGTCGAGGCGGGCGTCGATCCCGCGCAGGTTGCCCTGGGGCCGGCGGACGGCGACTTCCTGGAGGGTCAGCCGGCCGGAGGAGACGGTCTGGTTGGACGCCCGGTCCAGGTCAAGCGACAGGGTCTGGTCGAGGTGTCCGACCTCCATCACCGTCCCGGTCTGACGATCCGTGTACGACAGACGCCCGTCCTCGACCCGGAAAGCGGACAGGCGGACGGAGAGCGGTGGGGGAGCTCCGGACGGTGGGGGCGGGGACGGCGTCGACTGAATCAAGTCGGAAAAATTGTACGTTCCCTGCTCGTCGGCGATGACCGACACCGCCGGCCGGACGAGCACCAGCTCATCGACGACGAGCTGGCGCTGGAGCAGGGGGAGGAGTTTCAGCTTGAGGATGAACCGGTCGAGCCGGATGAACGGCTGGGAAGGGGCGAACGCGGGACGGTCCGAGATCGTCAGGCCGGCCACCTCGATGCCGGCCCCCCACAGGACGGTGAGCCGGACCTCGTCGAGCGCGACCTGACGGTTGAGCCGCTGTTCCAGCACCGGTCGGAGGAGCGTGCGAAGCCGTTCCGGGGGGAACATCGATTTGAGGGCCACGGCGGTTCCTGCGAACACCAGGAGCGCGGACAACACAACAGCGGCCGAGATCTTGACCCATCGGCGAGACATACTGAGCGTCCTGAGCAAAGAGGAAAAACGACCATCGCCCACGGCAGGCAGGAAGTACGCATCGTTCGTGATTCTCTAATATTAAGGCATCCCTACATAAAGTCTATAGTAGCTATAAAGGATTGTCAACAGAAAATGTGTCGGAAAATCGGGAAGAGACAGAGTGGCATTTCTCGTCTACATTCTCTGAGAAAGTGCTTGACATTTCATCGCCGTGCTATATTTTGGGAGAACAACGACACACATTCGGACCGTCCACTGATGACGCGATGGAGAGTGTTGACGACCTGCCCATAGGGTATCCATGCAATACCTTCCGCTGCTGCTCCTCGTCGTGATGGTCGTTGGCCTGGCTGTGGCCATCATGGTGCTCTCGTCTTTGATCGGTCGCAAAAAAGTCTCCTCCGAAAAACTTGCTCCCTACGAGTGCGGCGTACCCCTTCGGGACTCTGCCCGGAAGAATTTCTCCGTCAAATTCTACCTGATCGCCATCCTGTTCATCCTGTTCGACGTCGAGACGATCTACCTCTACCCGTGGGCGGTCTTGTTCAGAGAATTACGACTCTTCGGCGTGATCGAAATGGGGATCTTCGTCTTGATCCTGTTGATCGGCTACGTCTACATCTGGAAGCGAGGGGCGCTGGAATGGGATTAGAGGATCAGCTCCAGGAGAGCGTGATGACGACCACCGTCGACCGGCTGGTCGGGTGGGCGCGGAAGAATTCGCTGTGGCCGATGCCGTTCGGCACCGCCTGCTGCGCGATCGAACTGATGGCGACCTTAGCGTCACGGTTTGATATCGCCCGCTTCGGCGCGGAAGCCATCCGCTTCTCGCCGCGCCAGTCCGACCTGATGATCGTCTCCGGCCGCGTCTCGATCAAGATGATGCCCGTCCTCAAGAAGATTTACGACCAGATGCCCGAACCGAAGTGGGTCATCTCGATGGGGGCGTGCGCGTCGTCGGGTGGGATCTTCAACACGTACACGATGGTGCAGGGCGTCGATCAGTTCATCCCCGTCGATGTGTACATTCCCGGATGCCCGCCGCGCCCGGAGAACGTCATCCAGGCGCTGATGAAGATTCAGGAGAAAGTGGCCAGGGCGAAAGCGGTGTAAAAGGCTGTCCGAGAAAGCCCCATTCGATGAAGCGACCGACGAAGCAGCCATCGTCACTCGACATGCGACGCACCATCGCGAACCTGTTGCTCAACAGCCGGGCGGTCACGATCAACGTGGAAGCTCCTTATCATTACCGTTCTGGCATGCTCTCCCCGATCTACTGCGACAACCGGCTGCTGATCTCCCACCCGGACGAACGTGAGGCGGTCGTCGACGGGCTGGTTGGGGTCATCCAGGCCCAGGGCCTCGACCCGGAGGTCATCGCCGGGACGGCCACCGCGGCCATCCCGTTTGCGGCGTGGGTGGCCTGGCGCCTCCGGTTGCCGATGATCTACGTGCGGTCCGGCCAGAAGAGCTACGGGAAGGGACGGCAGATCGAAGGGGAACTGCCCGCCGGCGCCCGGGTGGTGTTCACCGAGGATTTGGTGACGACCGGCGGCGGCGTGCTCGACTCGATCAAGGATGTGCGGACCGCGGGCGGCGTGGTGAGCGGAGTGGTGACCGTCTTCGAGTACGGGTTGCCCGCGGCCCTGGAGGCGTTCCGCAAGAACCAGGTGTGCCTGTGGAGTCTGTCCGATTTCGTCACCGTCCTGGATGTGATCGGAGAACGGGGCGACCTCACGGATGAAGAGCGGGAGATCGCCTTAGGATGGAAAGCCGACCCGGACGGATGGGGCCGGAAGATGGGGTACGAATGACGATGGCTGAGGTCGAGGACAGCCCGGCGATCCAGACCGTGCGGGAGCGATACCCGGACGCGCTCATAGCGGTGCACCACGCTTTCGGCGACGAGTCGATCGTCGTCCGGCGGGAAGACATCATCCCCGTCCTGACCCTGCTCCGGTCTGATCCGGGGTTGCGGTTCGATTATCTGGTCGACGTCACGGCGGTCGACCGGCTCTACCTGGACGAGGACGTCCGGTTTGCGGTCGTCTACCACCTCTATTCCCACCCGCACACCCGCCGGCTTCGCGTGAAGGTGCCCGTGCCGGAAGGGGACGGCCATCTCCCCTCGGCAGCCGCGCTCTGGCCGGCCGCAAACTGGCTCGAGCGGGAGGTGTACGACCTCTTCGGCATCGTGTTCGACGGCCATCCCGACCTCCGCCGCATCCTGATGCCGGATGATTATGGCGCCCATCCCCTTCGAAAAGATTACCCGCTGCACGGCAAAGGGGAGCGGGATCGTTTTGTGTTCTGAGGATGAGGGGATGAGCACGGTCAAACCCGTCGATCAACTCGATACCGACGACCTCGAACGGCTCCGCAAAGAACGCGCGTCGTTCGAGTCCGTGCCGGACATGCCGACCGAGACGATGATCCTGAACTTCGGCCCGCAGCATCCGGCGACACACGGCACTCTCCACATCGTCCTGGAACTCGACGGGGAGCGCGTCGTCAAGGCCACGCCCCAGCTCGGCTACCTCCATTCCGGGTTCGAGAAACTGGGCGAATACCGGAGTTACAACCAGTTCATCACCCTGAGCGACCGGATGAACTACCTCTCCCCGCTCTCGAACAACATCGGGTTCGCCCTGGCGGTGGAGAAGTTGATGGGCCTCCAGCTCACCCCCCGGTGCCTCCACGTCCGGACGATCTTAGCTGAATTGTCGCGCATCGCCGACCATCTCCTCTCCGTCGGGACAGCCGCCCTGGACATCGGCGCGTTTACCGCGTTCCTGTACGGGTTCCGCGCCCGTGAGGTGCTGTACGACGTGTTCGAGGCGGTGACCGGCACCCGGCTGACGACGAGCTATACGCGCGTCGGCGGCCTGCTCAGGGATGTCCCCCCCGAATTCGACGGGATGGTGCGGAACGGGGTAATGGAGAGTGTCAAGGCGTTAGACGAGATCGACAGACTCCTCACCCACAACCGTATCTGGCTCGGACGCACCCGGGGGGTCGGGTACATCTCCGGACCGGACGCGATCGCGTGCGGGCTGACCGGCCCGGTGTTGCGGGCCTCCGGGGTGGAGTGGGACATCCGCAAAGCGGAACCTTACCTGCTGTACGACCAGCTCGACTTTGACATCCCCATCGGGGAGAACGGGGACGTGTACGACCGGTACCTGGTGCGCTGCGAGGAAATCCGGCAGAGCGCGAAGATCGTCCTTCAGGCGTTAGACAGGTTGCCGGACGGCCCGGTCAACGCGAACACGCCCCATACCGTCCTGCCGAGCAAGCAGGACGTCTACCACTCGATGGAGGCGCTGATCTATCATTTCAAGCTGACGATGGAGGGGCACGGCCCGGAACCGCCCGTCGGGGAGGTCTACTCCTCCACCGAAGCCCCGAACGGGGAATTAGGCTTCTATCTGGTGAGCGACGGCAGTCGCCATCCCTACCGGCTGCGCGTCCGCCCTCCGTCGTTCATCCATTTTTCGGCCCTCCCCCGGATGATCGAGGGCGGGATGCTCGCAGACATCGTCGCCGTCCTGGGGAGTCTGAACGTCATCGCGGGAGAATTGGACCGGTAGAGGAACCTCATGACCCTGGAATTCTCGCCTGAAGCCAGACAACGCGCCGAGACGATCATCCGTCGCTACCCGCCGCAGTACAAGAAAGCGGCGGTCATCCCGCTGCTGCATCTGGCGCAGGAGGAATGGGGATACATCTCGGCCGAGGCGATGGCCTATGTGGCGACGCTGATCGAGGCGCCGCCCGTCAAAGTGGCGGAAGTGGCGACGTTCTACCCGATGTTCAACAAGGAACCGATCGGGAAGTACGAGATCCAGGTCTGCCACACCCTGCCCTGCGCCCTGACCGGGTGCGGCCGGATCGTGAAGCATCTGTGCGAGAAATTGAACATCCAGGTCGGTCAGACGACCCCGGACCGCCGGTTCACCCTCAAGAAGGTCGAGTGCCTGGCCGCGTGTGACCGCGGGCCAGTCATGCTCGTCAACAAGACCCTCTACACGAACCTGACGCTCGAACAAGTGGACGACATCCTGAACGGGCTGGAGTAATAGGGCATGGATGCATCACGGTGTATTCTGACGCGCGAAATGGAGACGATCCCAAACCTGACGGATATCGACATCTACATCCAGCACGGCGGGTACCAGACGGTCGAGAAGGCGCTGAAGATGATGAAGCCGGAGGAGGTCGTCAAGGCGGTCACCGATTCCGGCCTCAAAGGACGCGGCGGGGCGGGGTTCCCGACGGGACGGAAGTGGAGCCTCTTAGCCAACCGGTTCCCCCGGTACCTGTGCTGCAACGCCGACGAGAGCGAGCCGGCCAGCTTTAAAGACCGGAAACTCTTAGAAGGCAACCCGCACCGGGTGATCGAGGGGATGATCCTCACGTCGTACGCGAACGGGATCAACCTCGGTTACATCTACATCCGCGGAGAATTCTTCCAGATCATCGAGCAGATGGATCGCGCCTTCGCCCAGGCGTATGAGCGGGGATACCTGGGCAAGAACATCTTGGGGACGGGGTTCGACCTCGACCTGTACACCCATCCCGGCGCGGGGGCGTACATCTGCGGGGAAGAGACCGGGCTGATCGAATCCCTGGAGGGCAACCGACCGTATCCCCGGCTGAAGCCGCCGTACTTTCCCGCCGCCATCGGCCTCTGGCAGGCGCCCACCATCGTCAACAACGTCGAGACGATGGCGGATGTGGCGCTCGTCGTGGAGCACGGGGCAGACTGGTTCAAGGGCTTCGGGACGGAGGACAGCACGGGCTCGCGCCTGTTCGGCCTCTGCGGTCATGTGAAAAAACCCGGCCTGTATGAGCTGGAATCGACGATCACGCTCCGTTCCCTTATCTATGACGTCGGGGGAGGAGTTCGGGGAGACAAGAAGTTGAAGGCGGTCATTCCGGGCGGGATCTCGGCCCCCGTCCTGACCCCCGATGAGCTCGATGTGACGATGGAGTTTGGCGAGATGGCCAAGGCCGGAACGATGGGCGGAACGGGCGGCGTGGTCGTGATGGACGAGACGGTGTGTATGGTGGACGCGTTGTTGAACATCTCGATGTTTGCCCGCCATGAATCCTGCGGCCAGTGTACCCCATGCCGGGAAGGCATGCCGTGGATAAACGACATGCTCCGTCGTATCGAACAAGGTCATGGACGTCAGGAAGATATCGACCTTCTCCTGGATGTGTGCTTTAACATCGAAGGACGAACGGTCTGCGTCTTCGGCCAGGCGCCGGGTGTCTGGCCAACCCGGTCGTTCATCGTCAAGTACCTTCCAGAATTTCAAGCTCATATCGAGCAGCACAAGTGTGTCGTCCTCCCCGTTGAAGAATCGTATCTGAGAAAAGAGAACGTTGAAATGCTGGGCGTCGGGGTGTTCAGGGCGAAAAACTCATAGTAGGACTGATCCTAATGCCGACGATCAAAATCGACGAGAAAGAAGTCACCGTCGACGCCGGACTGACCCTCATCCAGGCGGCGGCCACAGCCGGGATCGACATCCCGCACTTCTGCTACCATCCGGGGCTGCCGATCGACGGGAACTGCCGGATGTGCCTGGTTGAGATGGAAATCCGTCCCGGCGTCTTCGGCCTGGTGGCCGGATGCGTCCAGACCGTGACGAAGGACGGGATGCAGATACGGACGAACACGCCCACCGTCTTGAAGAACCGGGAAGGGGTGATGGAGTTCTTCCTCATCAACCATCCACTCGACTGTCCGTGGTGCGACCAGGCGGGGGAATGCCGGCTGCAGGATTATTCGTTCGAGCATGGCCGGGCGGACAGCCGGTTCGTCGAGACGAAGCGCGTCCCCCCGAAGAAAGACTTGGGACCGCACATCCTGCTCTACTCCACACGTTGTATCCTTTGCACCCGCTGCATCCGATTCTGCGACGAGATCGCCGGCACTTCTGAACTCGGCATCGTCCACATGGGCTCCCATTCGGAGATCGACACCTTCCCCGGCCAGCCGCTCGACAACAAGCTGTCGGGGAACGTGGCGGACATCTGTCCAGTCGGCGCGCTCGTCACGAAGGACTTCCTGTATAAGCCCCGGATCTGGCATTACACGACAGTGCGGACGATCTGCACCGGATGCAGCACTGGATGCAACACGATGATGGAAGTGATGCACCAGAAAATCTACCGCATTCGGCCGCGGGAGAACATGGAGGTCAACCAGTACTGGATGTGCGACGACGGGCGGTTCGGGTACCACGCGCTCCAGGAGGCCGAACGAGTGAAGGTCCCGATGAAGCGGGTGAACGGGACGTTGCAGGCGACGACGTGGAAAGAGGCGCTGCAGGCGGTCTCGGACGGATTCTCCCGGCTGATCGGGGAAACCGGCCAGTCGGCGGTCGGGGTGGTCGGGTCAGCCCAGTGGACGAACGAAGAGAATTTCTTACTGAGCAAACTGGCGCGGGAGGCGTTCAAGACGTCGCACATCGGCCTGTACGTCAAGCCGCCCGGCGAGGGATGGGTGTCGAAGAGCGGGTTCCGGATCGAAGCGGACAAGACGCCGAACGCCCGTGGGGCGCGGGAGATGCTCGGCGCGGCGGACATGCGGGGGATCGTGGACGGGATCAACGCCGGGACGATCAAGGGACTGTACATCGTCGGCGGGGACTTAGGGCTTGTCCTCTCGGCGGCGGAGAAGGAGGCGCTCGGCAAGCTGGAGTGCCTGGTCGTCCAGGACATCGTCCACTCTGAGCTGGTCGACCTGGCGCACGTTGTCCTGGCGGGGGCAAGCTGGGCGGAGAAGGACGGGACGATGACGAACGTCAACGGCCGCGTCCAGCGGCTGCGCCGCGCGTTCCCCCCGCCCGGCGAGGCGCGGACGGACGGCGAGATCATCCGCCAGGTCGGGAAACAGTGTGGAGTCGACCTCGGTCCCGGCGCGCCCGCCGAGATCATGAACGAGATCGCGCGGACGGTGGAGGGGTATGCCGGGCTGTCGTACTCCGTCATCGGCGAGCAGGGCGCGATGACGGGCATCGGGCAGCCGTCGGAGGCGGCGGGAGGATAAAGAACCGGGATTCGGGATTCGGGGTAAGGGGTTCGGGAAAGGCGAAGAACGCAACGGAGAACACAATGAAGAACGCAACCAGGAATCTATAATGTCTAATGATGTCCTGATCCAGATTCTGATCGACGTGATCAAAATCGTCATCTTGCTGTTCGGGGTGCTCACCGCCGTCGCCTACCTCTCGCTGGCGGAACGCCGGGTCAGCGCGGTCATCCAGGACCGGCTGGGGCCGAACCGGGTCGGCCCGTTCGGTCTGCTCCAACCCCTGGCCGACGGCATCAAGTTCATGTGGAAAGAGGATTTCAGCCCTGCCAGGGTGGACAAATTCCTCTTCTTCCTGGCTCCGGCGATGATCCTCATCCCGTCGCTGTTAACGTTTGCCGTCATCCCGTTCGGGGATACGATTACGATTAAGGGGTACACCATCCCGCTCCGCATCATCGACCTGAACGTCGGCATCCTGTACTTCTTAGGGATGACGTCGGTGGGAGTGTACGGCATCGCGCTTGGCGGATGGGGGTCGAACAACAAGTACACCCTGCTCGGCGGCATCCGGTCGTCCGCTCAGATGATCAGCTACGAGCTCGCCCTCGGCCTGTCGATCGTCGGGGTGTTGATGCTCTCCGGCTCGCTCCAGTTGCCCGATATCATCCGCGCCCAGATGGGGTCGTACGCCGGGTTCATCCCGAAATGGAACATCGTCCGGCAGCCGCTCGGGTTTCTGGTGTTCGTCGTCGCGGCGTTCGCGGAGAACAACCGGCTCCCGTTCGACCTGGCCGAGGCGGAGCAGGAACTGGTGGCCGGGTACCACTCCGAATACAGCAGTATGAAGTTTTCGATGTTCATGATCGCGGAGTACGCGAACATGACGGCGGCGTCCGCGCTGATAGTCGTCCTGTTCTTCGGCGGCTGGCACGTGCCCGGCCTCTTCCGGCTTGGCCTGTCCCCGTTGACGATGAGTCTGGTCGGACTGGCCGCGTTCCTGGTCAAGACCGGGGTCTTCTTGTTCATCTACATCTGGGTGCGGTGGACGCTCCCCCGGTTCCGGTACGACCAGTTGATGGGCCTGGGTTGGAAAGTCATGCTGCCGCTGGCGCTGTTCAACATCGTGGCGACGGCCGGGATTATGCT
>JACQVL010000286.1 GCA_016209865.1 Candidatus Latescibacterota bacterium
AATGTCGGATGAACCAAAAATATTTAATGCAATCCATTATTATAATTCATTTGACTTATACTGGCAATGTTTTTATCATACATTAAAAGAGACAGGATCGACCGGATCGAGGAATCCAGTGAAAGGTGGAGGGTATGGCGAAGGTAGACCTGACGATACGTATCGCAGGAGAGAACGGAGAAGGGGTATTGACGGTCGGGGAAGTGTTGGCCGAAGCGCTCGCACGGACGGGGCTGCACATCTACACCTTCAAGAACCTGCCGGCGGAGATCAAGGGCGGGGCGTCGATGGTGCAGGTCCGGGTCGGTGATCGGCTTATCCGGTCGCCAGGGGACGCCGTCGACATCCTGATGGCCTGGAACCAGGAGAACTATGATCTCCACGTGGGCGAGGTCCGGACGGGCGGCTTAGTGTTGTTCGATCCGGGGGAGTGTACGATCGAGGATCGGCCGGATCGTCAGCAGATTCCGGTCCCGCTCAACCAGATCACGAAAGACGTGATCAAAGTCATGAAATCGAAGAACGTCCTGGCGTTTGGAGTGCTCACCGCGTACCTGGGCATCTCGTTCGACATCGCCCGGAAGATGGTGGTGGAGAGCCGGTGGGGGAAACGGAAAGACCTGCTCGACTCCAACATCCAGGCGCTGGAAGCAGGGTACGCCTACGTTCGGGAGCATGGGGCGGCCCTCGGCATCCGGCTTCCCGTGGGCGAACAGAACGGTCACGGCCAGCTTGTGATGACGGGGAACGACGCCTTCTGTCTGGGGGCGCTCGCCGCCGGGTGCAAGTTTTACGCCGGGTATCCGATCACCCCGGCGAGCGACATCATGGAGACGCTGGCGAAATTCCTCCCGAAAGTCGGCGGGGTCTTAGTGCAGACGGAGGACGAGATCGCGGCGATCACGGCGGTGATCGGGGCATCGTTCGCCGGGCAGAAGGGGATGACTGCCACGGCCGGGCCGGGCCTGGCGCTGATGGTCGAAGCCCTCGGCCTGGCGACGATGGAAGAGCTCCCGCTCGTCGTCGTCGATGTCCAGCGGGGCGGGCCGAGCACCGGGATGCCGACGAAGACGGAGCAGGCGGATCTCGACCTGGCGCTGTACGGCCGGCACGGGGACGCGCCCCGAATCGTCATCGCCCCGACGAACGCGGAGGACTGCTTCTACACCGCCGTCCAGGCGTTCAACCTCGCCGAAAAATACCAGGTGCCCGTCATCGTCTTGAGCGATCAGCACCTGTCCCAGCGCACCCAGGCCATCTCCCGGCCCGACCTGTCGACGCTGACGATCGTCAACCGGGCGATGCCGCCGGCGGACGGGCACGGGACGGGCGGCAACGGCGCGCACGCGATCAGCCGGTATGAACTGACCGAGGACGGCATCTCGCCCATGCCCATCCCGGGCGTCCACGACGCGCCGTACGTGGCCACCGGCCTGGAACACGACGCCCATGCGCACATCGACTACTCTCCGACCGCCCATGTGATCATGACGCAGAAACGGGCTCGGAAGGTGGAGGGGGCGGCCAACGAACCGGGGTTTGTCACCCGCTACGGCCCGGACGACGCGCAACTCGGCCTGATCGGCTGGGGGTCGTCGGAGGGACCGATCTTAGAGGCACTTGAACGGGTCGTGGCGAAGGGACACCGGGTGGCCGCGCTCATCTTCAAGATGCTCTATCCCCTGAACGAACAGGCCACGCGTGCGTTCATCGAGTCGGTCCCGAACGTCGCCGTCGTCGAACTGAACCACAGCGGTCAGTTCGCCAATTTCCTGCAGAGCCGTCTGTGCATCCCCCTGCTCCGGTACAACACATACACCGGCTTGCCGTTCAAAGCCGGGGAGATCGAGCGGTATATCGAAGGAGTGATCACGCATGGTTGAGTCTGTGGCTGATCTCGCAACCCCGCGACCGGCGGTCGTCCGGAAGGCCGGAGATTACCGGAGCGAGGTGAAACCCACCTGGTGCCCGGGCTGCGGGGACTTCGGCGTCCTGTCTGCGCTCCAGCGCGCGTTCGCGGCGAAAAACCTCGACCCCAAAGACCTCGTCATCGTATCCGGGATCGGCTGTTCCGGCCGGCTGCCGGAGTTCGTGAACGCCTACGGCCTCCACGTCGTCCACGGCCGGGCGCTCCCGACGGCGATGGGGGTCAAGCTCGCCAACCCGAAGCTGACGGTCGTGGCGGTGGGCGGGGATGGGGATGGGTTCGCCATCGGCGGCGGGCACGTCCCGCACGCCGTGCGACGGAACGTGGACATCACCTACATCGTGATGGACAATGAGGTGTACGGGTTGACGAAGGGACAGCCGTCCCCCACGACCCCGTCCGGGATGGTCGCCCTCAAACGGAGCCCGTCGATGCCGAAGATGGCCCCGTACGAAGGCATCCTGGAAACGCCCCTCAACATGCTGGCGATGGTGCTCGTCTACGGGTGCGGGTTTGTCGCCCGGGCGTTCTCCAGTCAGGCGACCCAGATGGCCGATCTCATGATCAAGGCGATCGAACACCGGGGGTTCTCGTTCGTCCAGGCGATGAGTCCCTGCCCGACGTTCTACAACACCTACGACCCGTGGAAAGAGGCGTTCGTTTCCCTCCCGGACGATTGGGTCCCCAACAACCGGATTCACGCGATCGATTTAGCGATGATGGAGGCTGCCGAGAACCGGTTCCACAGCGGGATTTTCTACGAAGATGATCGTCCGACGTACGAGGATTTGATGGGGACGGTGTTCGAGAAAGCTCACGGGGAGCAAGTAGCGACGATCCAGTCGCTGTTCGATCAGTATGCGTAACAGCAGTGACGAGTGACGAGGAAAAGAAGATTGAGGGCACTTGTCACTCGTCACTGCTTTTCTACTTCCTGTTCTTGAACCAATCCGCGTTAATCTGGGTGTAGTGTTTCCACTCATCCGGTAGATCTTCTTCCGCGAAGATCGCCTCGACCGGGCATTCGGGCTCGCATGCGCCGCAATCGATACACTCTTCCGGGTCGATGTACAGCATCCGTTCCCCTTCCGCCGTATGGATGCAATCGACCGGGCAGACATCCACGCATGCTTTGTCCATCACATCGATGCACGGTTCTGCGATGACATACGCCATGCTTTCCTCCTTCGCTGATCGTTCGATCCCCTGATCGGACGAATCCTCTCGTCCTCTACGAGACCTGTCGCATGATGTCTTTAATCCTGGCAGTGATCTCCAGAGCGTCGTGAAACTCGCGCTGCCACATGTTGCGCCCGAAAATCAGCCCGGTCGCGCCCCCTTCCATGCTAATCCGCGCCTTTTCGAGCAGGTCGTCATCGCTGATCTTGCTGCCGCCCGACACGAGCACCATCGTCTGGTTGCCCGCCGACGCGACGACCTTCCGCATCGTATCGAGATGGTTGAGTTTCAGCGTATTGTACGGCTTGGGCGACTGTTTCATCTTCTCGTCATCGTACTCCGGGACGTTCAACTTGACCACATCCGCGCCGAGTTCCGTGGCCACTCGCGCCGCATAATCGATCGCGTACAGGCCGTCCCGGCCGCCCTTCGCCTCGACCGCCTCGCCGCGTGGATACGCCCAGACGATGATGGGCATCCCGAACCGCTCCGCGTCGGCGCGCACCCGCATGAATTGGTTGATGTCATCCGCCTGTGCCGGAGACCCCGCGTACAGCGTATAACCAATCGCGTCCGCGCCCAACCGCACCGCGTCCTCGACGGTGGCGGTCTGCGCAGAGAACGCCATCCGGTCAGACGGGATGGCCGTCTTGCCGTTAATCTTCAAGACAAGGGGCACTTCCCCCGCGTACGCATGGAGGTATTTCTCGGCCAGACCGATGTGCAGCGCGATCCCGGAGTATCCCCCTTCCTTCGCCAGCCGGAATTGATACTCCGGGTCTGCCGACTGGGGGTTGGTGAAGAAATCCACCGGTCCGTGCTCTAATCCCTGATCGATCGGGAGCAGGAGCATCGTCCCGTTCCCCGGCCCGTGGTCATACAACAACCGATGCAGTCGCGTTTTCTTCCCAGTACTGAGCGCCATCTCGTCCAATCGAGGCCGCCTCACGGTGTCTTCCATCATGGTCACCTCCTCATCGACTGAGTCTGTTGGAACACCCGTCCCCTCCAAAGCGTACACAATATAGTGCGGTCGCTAAGGAGTGTCAAGTCTGTTATTCAGAGATATGATAGAAACGTCCGTTCATCGCACAGTGATGCGTATTGAAAGGATGGCCTTCGTGATCACGCTGATGGCCGGGGTCACGGTCTGACGAACAGAATCGACTTGACAGGAGCCCCGAACGCCGTTTTATTTGCCGCAAATATCCTTTAACCTCTAAGGCTCATCCGGGATTTTGGCAGGAATCATGGGCAAGACTGTAGAGACGAGGCGGTGCCTCGCCCTGGGCGACTCACCGGGTCGCCCCTCATGAGATTTGACGACCCAAATCGGTAAAAACCTGTC
>JACQVL010000278.1 GCA_016209865.1 Candidatus Latescibacterota bacterium
GACCTTGGACCTCGCGGGGGCCCCGGACTTCGCCGGGCTTTGGTGGGGACACTGGCGCAGATGGCGCCACAGGCGCGGCTGGGGAGACCGCCACCTCCCCGTCATAGACCCGGACCTCGGTGGTCGTCTGTTCTTCCACGTTCATCCGATAGATCGTGCCACGGATGGCGGCGATGGTCGTGGGGGATTCGACCTTGAAGGTCGATTGGGCGCCGAGGAGTTTGACCGCATTCGTCCAGACTTTGCCGACCATCACTTTGATGCCCCGCTGTTGCGCAGCCCCCGCCCCCATCAGGGTCTTGATGACCATTCGGGATCGTTCGTTGATACGCATGACCGAGCCGTCTGTGAAGGTAAACTCCGCCCTGGACTCCCGCCCGGTGCGGATCGTGTCCCCCTGGGTGACTGATTGATTCAGCTTCAACACTCGCCAGGCGAGTTGATTGAGGCTACGTGCCTCGACCTGCCCGAGGAAGAACGTGAGTTTGGCGCTCTGGGCGTGAGCAAGGTGCGGGATGCTCACTAACAGACTGAACGCCAGGCTGACGAGAAACGTACGCGGTCTCATGAGTCGCATAGGAATGCCTTTCGCAGGGCGGTGAAGTACCCCTCTCCCCTCAGCCACCCATCCGGGCAGGTAGGCAATGGGCAGTGGGCAGTAGAAGCCATCCCCCCGTCCACTGCCCACCTGCCTACTGCCCATCTGCCCAGGAAGGGGGCCGGGGGTGAGGGGCACTACCCTACTTCGTCTCCATCTGAAACACCCCGTCCCAGTCGGACGGCGGGGGGTGCAGACGATGGGCGGTGCAGCGATGCAGGTAGACCTGCGAGGGGACATCGTCTGGGTTCAGTTCTAATGCGGCGGTAAACGCGGCTTCCGCGTCGTCCCACCGACGCTCCCGGTACGCGTGGAGACCCCGGAGATAGTGTTCCAACACCCGACCCCGATCCGGGGGCAACATCTCCCCGCGCCAGCCGAGCACTTCGTAGACCGCCACCGGCTGCTGTTTTCCCTTCACCCGAATTCTATCCAGTTCCCGGGCGAGGATTTGATCTCGGACTTGCTCGTAGGTCATCTCGCTGATCATGATACTCGTCCCGTACTGTTTGTTCGCGCCTTCCAGCCTGGATGCGAGGTTGGCTTGATCCCCGATCACGGTATAATCCATCCGGGTCTTCGATCCCATGTTTCCGACGATCACCTCGCCGGTGTTAATCCCGGTCCGGGCATACAGGGGTGGTTTCCCCTCGCTGGCCCACTGCGCCCGGAGCTGAGCCAGTCGCGCTTGCATGTCGAGCGCGGCACGGCAGGCTCGCACCGCGTGATCACTCCGCCAGGCGGGAGCGCCGAAGATCGCCAGGATGAGGTCTCCTTCATACTTATCGATCATCCCGTCATAGCGAAGGATAATGTCGGTCATCTCGGTCAGATAATCGTTGAGCAGCAGACAGACGTTCTCCGGTGGGAGGGTTTCCGAGACACTGGTGAACCCCGCCAGGTCGGAAAACAGCATCGTCACGACGCGCTTCTCACCGCCCAGTTTGAGTTTGCTCGGATCCCGGATGATCTCTTCGACCACCAGCGGGGAGATATACTGCTGGAAGGCGCGCTTCAGATGGCGTCGCTCTCGCTCTTCCGTGAAATACCGGTACATCAGGGGCGCCACGTAGGAGAGGAGGATGGCGCCCTCCGGTCGAATCACTTCCACCCAGAGGCCATCGCGCACGAACAACACGACCGCCACGACAAAGTAGACGACCATCAGATTGAGCGTCAGGGTCGCTCCCTTCAACGGACGGATGAATAAGGACAGGATGCTGATCAGCACACTCAGTCCGAGCACGATCAGGACGGTCGTTCGGGGTGCCGTTTTCACCAGAAAGTCGTCTTTGATGATATTCTGGATGGCGGTCGCATGCAGCTCGACACCGGGAAAGGCCGAACCGAACGGCACCGAGACGAGATCGCCCTGTCCCGGCAGGGAGGAGCCGACGAGGACGATCTTTCCGGCAAAAAATTCAGCGGGAAGGTTTTTCGAGTACACATCGTAATACGACACATACCGGAATGTCTGGCCCTTGGGGCCGCCCCGCCCGTAGTAGTGGAGGAGCAGCCGTCCCTGTTCATCGACTGGGATGGTTCGTCGTTGCCCCAGCGCGAGCCCCTGTCCGGGCGTGAGCCGCACCGCGTCGCGTTGTACCCCGAGCACCGCCATGGCGATGCGCAGGCTGATGGTGGGGTAGGTGGTGTTCGCAAAACTCATCACGAGCGGGATGGCTCTGTGGACCCCGTCCTGATCCGGCCAGGTGTTGACCGCGACCAGGCCTTGCGCGCATTGAGCCAGGGCGGGAAACGGCCCTTCGATGCGTTCCGCGCTGTATAACGTCCGTTGCACGGCATGGGACACGGGCAAGATGGACTGTGGACTCAAAGGTTTGTAGGGATTCTGGTACATCGGATACAGGAAATTCGTGCTGTCCGCCGCCAGCAGATACACGGCGACGTAGGCGTTGCCCGCGTGGGTCACCGCTTCGGCTAATTGCTGGTCTTGGTCGCGCTCCTCTTCGCCCGCGAACAAGATGTCAAGCCCGATCGCTTTCGCCCCGCCCTGTGTCAGATAATCGACGACGACGGCGTGGTAGGATCGCGGCCACCGGCCGTACCGTCCCAGCTTGAACACGCTGCGGGCATCGATATCGACGATCATGATGTCTTCAATCGGTGTTGATCGTGATTCCAGATGATTGATCTGTAAGTCATACCGGAAGTCCAGAGTGGCTTGTTCCAGCCGGTCGAAGAATCGCCCTAAGAACAGATACGTCCGGGTGAGAATCACCAGAGCGACGAGCGAGCCTAAGAGCACCCCAAGCCCGACCCGCTGAACAGGCGCGGGAAGACGCGCGAGATGTTGAGTGAAGACATTCAACCAGAGACGCATAAGTGAGACTCACAATGCAAGGACGAAGGACAAAGGACGAAGGACGAAAAAGCAGAATAGTGGTTCACCACAATGATGGTGACTGGGGTCATTCCGAAAAACTATAGCAGGTTTCCCTTTCGTCCTTGCTCTTTTCGTCCTTCGTCCTTGCTCTTTTCGTCCTTCGTCCTTGCTCTTTCGTCCTTGCCTTCCCTTACGGCGGAGAGGGCGGTGACCCGGAGAC
>JACQVL010000279.1 GCA_016209865.1 Candidatus Latescibacterota bacterium
TCAATCAGGAATACCTGGAGATCGGGTTCCACGCCCCCGGGGTGCTCGCGCCCGACACGGACGCGCTCGACTTAGCCGCCGCCATCATCGGGCGCGGCCGGAGCGCCCGGCTCTACCAGCGCGTCAAGGAGGACCTCCAGGTCGTCGATACGATCGGGGCGGACAGCTACGCGTACGCGGACGTCGGCCTGTTCCACGCCTCCGCCACCCTCGACCCCGCCAACCGGGAGCGGGCGCTGGCGGCGATCGTCGAGGAGGTGGAACGCCTGAAGACCGATCCGGTGTCGGACGAAGAACTGGAACGGGCCTTAGCGATGGTGGAGAGCAGCTACGTCTTCCAGCAGCAGAGCGTGAACGGACAGGCGTTCGTGTTAGCGTACTATGAAGCGTACGGCGGATACACCCTCGTCGATGACCACCTCCGCCGGCTGTACGGAGTGACGAAGGACGATCTCCGGCGCGTGGCGGAGCGGTACTTGCGTTTTTCGAATTGCTCGATCGTGGAGTACGTCCCGGCCGGAGCCCCCACGCTGGATCGCACCGTGGTGTCGGTCGAACAGGCGCTCTCGGAACGCCTCCAGACCCTCAAACCGGCCGACACCCGGCCAGCATCCCCGCTCCGGCGCGCCGCCCCGTGGGGGGATGTCGGCGGGCCGGGACGTCCGGACGCCGACGGCCGGACGTTCGTCCTCCCGAACGGCCTCGTCCTGATCGTCAAGGAACTCCACGCGGTGCCCGTCGTCTCCATCGGCGCGTTCTGCCGGGGCGGGCGGAATGAAGAGACGCGGACGAACGCGGGCCTGACGACCCTGGCCCTCCGGACGAGCCGGAAAGGCACCGTGTCACGAAGCGCGGACGTCATCGCGCGGGAGATCGAGCGGCTGGGGACGACGGTCGAGTTCGTCGTGGACGCGGATTACTTCGGCTACACGATGACCATCCTCCAGCGCCACGCCAACCAGGGGTTCGACGTGTTCCAGGACATCATCCGGAACCCGACGTTCCCCGCCCCTGAAGTCGACAAGGAACGGGACAACCTGCTCGCCGCCATCCTGCGGGATAAAGACAGCGCGTTCACCCGGCCGTTCCAGTTGTTCAACGAGGCGTTCTACGGCGACCATCCGTACGCTCTGCCGTCGACCGGCCTCGACGAGTCGGTCCGCGGCCTCACCGGCGAGGCCCTCCGCGACTGGCATGCACGCGCGCTCGACCCGGGCCGGATGGTCGTCGCCGTCGCGGGCGATGTCGATGCGGAACGGGTGCACGACCTCATCGGCCAGAGCCTGGGCAGTCTGCCCGGACGGCCGGACGCGACGGACGGCGTGCGGGCGGTCGTCCCGCCGTCATCCATCCGGACGGCGGTGGAGACACGGACACGGAAACAGACGGCGATGGCGCTTGGGTTTGCGGGGACGGACGTCCGACATCCCGACCGGTACGGCTTGGAGGTGCTGGCCAACGTCGCGTCCAGCTTCGGCGGCCGGTTGTTCATGGAGTTGCGCGGCCGGCAGAGTCTGGCCTACACCGTCGTCGCCTACGACATGCCCCGCCGGGTGGGCGGGACGTTCGTCGCCTACATCGCCACCGATGTGGCGAAAGAAGACCGGGCGCGGGAGGGACTGCTCCGGGAGTTCGTCCGGTTCACGGAGGAGCCCCCGGCAGACGAGGAAGTGCAGCGCGCGCACGCGTACATGGCCGGGAGCTACACCATCCGGCTGCAGACGGCCGCCGCTCAGGCCGCGGAGTACGCGCGCAACGCCCTGCTCGGCCTTGGCCTCGACGAGTTCCAGATGTACCCCGACCGGATTCGCCAGGTCACCCGTGACGACCTCCACCGGGCGGCTAACACGTACTTCGACACGGAACGGTATGCGATCGGGATGGTGCGGGGAACATCATAAGGACGAAGGACGAAAATGCAAGGACGAAACGGCAAGGACGAAGAGGTAAGCGAATAAGATATCCTGTCATTCCCGCGAAAGCGGGAATCCATTTCTTTTTCGTCCTTCGTCCTTCATACTTCGTCCTTGCCTTTCAGGAGCCTCTCCATGCCAAAAGAACTCTCCCTCGACCAGCTTCGCAAGGTGTGCAGGCCGGAGGAATTCGACTTGACGGACACCGGCCAGTTGCCCGGTCTCTCCGAGATGATCGGGCAGGACCGGGCGCTCCGGGCGATCGACTTCGGCGTCGGGACGAAGAGCCACGGGTTCAACATTTACGTCGTCGGGCCGTCCGGGACTGGCCGGATGACCGCCATCAAGTCGATCTTAGAGCGGACCGCGCGGGAGATGCCCGTCCCGGATGACTGGTGCTACGTCAACAACTTCACCAACCCCAACCGGCCTCGGGCGATCCGGCTCTCCCCCGGCAAAGGGTGCGCGCTCCAGCACGACATGGACGAACTCATCCGCGACCTCCGGAGCGAGATTCCCAAGGCGTTCGAGGGGGAGGAATACGAGAAACAGAAGACCCGGATCGTCGAAGAACTCCGCGCCCAGGAGATCGAACTGCTCGCCCGGCTGGAGGCGGAAGCCCGTGAGCAGGGGTTCGGGCTGCAGCGCACCCCGGAGGGGCTGATCACCATCCCGATGTGGCAAGGCCGGCTGATGAGTCCGGAGGAATACAACGCGTTGCCCCCGGACGAGAAGACCGCGATGAACGAACGGCACAAGCAGATGGAAGGCCGGCTGAACGAGGTCATCCGGGGGGTGAGCCGCGCGGGCAAGGAAGTCAAGCGCCGGCTGCAGGACCTCGACCAGCGGATCGCCCGGGCGGCGGTTGCCCATCTGATCGGGGACGTGAAGGACAAGTACGCGGCGTTCCCCGACGTGCTCACCTACCTCAACGACGTCGAAGACGACGTGGTCGGGAACGTCCAGGATTTCCGGGCCGACCAGGAGCAGGCGGCGCCGCCTCTGCCCGGCCTTCCGCCCATCCCGGACGGCTCCCGGTTCGACCGGTACAACGTCAACGTCATCGTCGATAACACCCGTCTGGCCGGCACGCCGGTCATCGTCGAGCGCAACGCGACGTACTTCAACCTGATCGGCCGGATCGAGCACCGGGCGCTGTTCGGGACGCTGACCACCAACTTTTCGATGATCAAGGCGGGCGCGCTCCACCGGGCGAACGGGGGGTACTTGGTCATCGAGGCGCGGGACGTGCTGACCAGTTCGTTTACCTATGACGCACTCAAGAAAACCTTAGAGAACTCGGAAATCCGGCTGGAAGAGCCGGGCGAACAATACCGGACGATCGCCACCGTGAGCATCGAACCAGAGCCCATTCCCCTCAACGTCAAAGTAGTGATGATCGGGAGTCCCCAGATCTACCATCTGCTCCTGGCCTACGACGAGGACTTCCACACGCTGTTCAAGGTCAAAGCCGACTTTGCGGTCGACATGGACCGCACCCCGCAGAGTATGAACGACTACGCGCTGTTCATCGCCGGGCGCTGCAGCGAGGAGGGTCTGCGGCACTTCGACTCGTCTGGCGTGGCGAAGGTGGTGGAGTATGGCTCGCGGCTGAGTGAGGATCAGACGAAGCTCACCACCCGGTTCATGGACATCGCGGACATCGCCCGGGAGGCGAGCTACTGGGCGAGCCGGAATGACCACGCGCTCGTCACCGGGTCGGACGTCCAGAAAGCGATCCAGGAGAAAATCTACCGGTCGAACATGATCGAGGAGCGGCTCCAGCAGTTGATGGCGGATGGGACGATCATGGTGGACGTGACGGGCGCGGTGGAGGGGCAGGTCAACGGCCTGTCGGTGCTGGACATGGGGGATTACGTGTTCGGCCGGCCGTCCCGCATCACGGTGCGCACGTTCACCGGCCAGTCGGGGGTGGTCAACATCGAACGGGAAGTCAAGATGAGCGGGCGCATCCATGATAAAGGGGTGATGATCCTGGCCGGGTACTTGGGCGGCCAGTACGCCCAGGACCAGCCCCTGACCCTGTCGGCCAGCGTCACGTTCGAGCAGTTGTACGAGGGGGTGGAAGGGGACAGCGCGTCGTCGACCGAGCTGTACGCCCTGCTCTCCAGCCTGGCCCGGCTCCCGATCAACCAGCAGTTGGCGGTGACCGGGTCGGTCAACCAGCGTGGGGAGATTCAGCCGATCGGCGGGGCGATCTACAAGATCGAAGGGTTCTTCGACGTCTGCAAGGCCAAAGGACTGACGGGCGCTCAAGGCGTCCTCATCCCACACCAGAACGTGAAGAACCTGATGCTCCGGGAGGACATCGTGGAGGCGGTCCGTCAGGACCTCTTCCATATCTACCCGATCTCGACGATCGACGAAGGGATTGAACTGTTGACCGGCGTTCCGGCTGGAGAACGTGGCCCGGACGGGCACTATCCCGAAGACACCGTGCATGGCCGGGTCGAGCGCCGGCTCCGGGACATCCAGGAACGGCTGAA
>JACQVL010000309.1 GCA_016209865.1 Candidatus Latescibacterota bacterium
GAATAGGGGGGCACGGCCGTGCCCCCCTATTCGTCAAATTTCATGTCAGGAGTGGACTCGTATGGCGTTCTCCGTGGCGAACGTCTTCTCGAACGACATCGGGATCGATCTGGGGACCGCGAACACCCTCGTCTACGTTCGGGGACGCGGCATCGTCATCAACGAGCCGACGGTCGTCGCGACCGATACCCGGACCGGCAGAGTCGTGGCGATGGGCGGCGAAGCGAAGGAGATGCTCGGCCGGGAACCACCCGACCTGAAGGTTATCCGCCCGTTGCGGGACGGAGTCATCAATGATTTTGAGTACACCGAAGAGATGATCCGGTATTTCATCCGGCGGGTGTTGAAGAACCGGTTTTTCGTCCGGCCGAAAGTCGTCGTCTGTGTGCCGTCGGGCATCACTCCGGTCGAGAAACGGGCGGTCCGGGATGCGGCCGAACGGGCCGGCGCGAAGGACGTCCGGCTGATCGCCGAACCGATGGCCGCGGCGATCGGGTGTTCCCTGCCCGTCGAGGAGCCGGTCGGCAGCATGATCATCGACATCGGCGGAGGCACCTCCGAGATCGCCATCATCTCCCTCTCCGGCATCGTCACGAAAGTCTCCATCCGCGTCGGCGGGGATGAGATGGATGAGGCGATCATCCAGCCTCTCCGCAAGACTTACAACCTCTTGATCGGACCCCGGATGGCCGAGTCGATCAAGATTCATATCGGGTCGGCGTTCCCCGTCTTCGACGAGGAAAAAGAGATGCCGGTCAAGGGACTCGATCTGGTCGGCGCCACCCCGCGCATGGTCATGGTCAACTCTGAAGAGATCCGGGAAGCCCTGTCTGAATCAGTCAACGCGATCATCGCGGCGGTCCGGCTGGCCCTGGAGAAAACCCCGGAGGAACTGGCCGCCGATATCATCGACCGGGGCATCGTGATGAGCGGCGGCGGCGCGTTGCTCCGCGGCCTGGACCAGCGGGTTCGCGTCGAGACCAACCTCCCCGTCCGGCTGGATGATGACTGCATGACGTGCGTCGTCCGTGGCACGGGTAAAGTCCTCGATAACCTGAACGGCTACGAGAAAATGCTCGAAACGTTGAAAGACTAAACACGTCCTATGCCCCGCCTGTTCGTGTACCTCTCTGTGCATCGACCGACGACGGCGCTGTTCATCACGACGTCGTTGTCGATCACTCTGCTGTCCCTCTCGCCGCCGCAGCAGGTCCGCGTGACCCGGATCGCCATGTTGACCGTCCTCGCGCCGGTACAGGAGGCCCTCTCGTTCATCCCGTCGTTCTTCCATCTCCGGGGTGAGAACCGTCTGCTCCGGGCTGAACTCGTCCGGCTGCAACTCCAGAACGCCGCCCTGCGAGAGAACAGCCTGGAAAACATCCGTCTGCGTCGATTGCTCGGTTTCAAGCAGAAGACCGCGTTTACCTATCTCCCGGCTGAGGTGATCGCCCACGAGAGCGGCCGACTGATGAACGCGATCATGATCGACATCGGCAGCCGCGTTGGCGTCGCGCCCAACATGGCGGTCGTCACCCCGGAAGGGCTGGTCGGCCGGGTCGTGGAAGTCGGCCCGATCTCCTCCGTCGTGCAACTGTTGTGCGATCGCAACTGCCAGGCCAGCGGTATCGTACAGCGGAGCCGGGTGGCCGGGATCGTCTCCTGGGAAAACGGCCCCGATTTCGAGCTCCGTCTTCCGTTGCGGGCCGATGTCCGGATGGGGGATTGGGTCGTCTCATCCGGGCTGGGCGGGGTGTTTCCGCGCGGCCTCATCATCGGTCAGGTCGTGGGGGTGAGTCTGGAGGATATGGGCCTCTTCAGGCGCGCGTTGATCGCTCCTCGTGTCGATTTCAGCCGGCTGGAGGAAGTCTTCGTGATCGTCGCCCAGTCGGAACCGCCCGATGAGCAACCGGCCATGCCCGACTCGCTCCGCCTGCCCGCGCTGAGGCCGGAATCGGTCGGGAATCGTGAGCGCTCAGGCCTGCCGACGAGTACCGAACCGCAACGATGACGCTCCGTAATGCTGGTCTGTTGTTTCTCGCCTTCATCGTCCAGAGCACGATCGCGCCCAGCATGGCCATCCAGACGGCCCGCCCCGATTTTCTGCTGATCGTCCTGGTGTACGTGGCTCTCTCCCAGGGCGCCATGGCCGGGACCCTGTTCGGGTGCGTGTTTGGCCTGCTGCAGGACTTCTACAGCCCTGGCACGAACCTCGGACTGAACGCCTTGTGCAAGAGTCTGGTGGGCTATATCGTCGGGTTCGGGAAGGAAGGTCTCTTTAAAGATAATCTCATCATTCTGGTGATCACGCTGTTGATCACCGCCCTGTTCCATGATGGTCTTTACTTTCTCGTCTACAGTCGCCACGACTTGTCCCGGTACGGGCCGATGATGCTGCACGACAGCCTGCCGTCGATTGGGTACACCGTCGTGGTCGGGACTGTGCTCGCGTTGTGTGCCGCATTCCGAAGAGGGACGTTCGATGCCAGGCGCATTTTCCGGGAATGACTTCACCCCTCAGAAACAACAGGGTACGGTCATCACCGTCATCGTCTCCGTGATGTTCGTCCTCCTGGCCGGCCGGCTCTACTATTTCCAGGTCATCGACGGAGACCAATACCGGCAGGATTCCGAGCGGAACAGCGTCCGCAAGGTCACCTTAGAAGCCCCTCGCGGCCTTCTTTTCGACCGTCACGGCGCGCTCCTCGTCGAGAACCGGGCCTCCTACACCATCTCGGCCATCCCCTTCGAGATCGCCGATTCGACGATCAGCCGGCTCGGCGACATCCTGCACCTCGACCCGCGCGGCCTGCGAACCCGGATCCGGAAACAGACGCCCAACCCCTTCGAGCCGATCACCCTGCAACGGGACGCCTCGTTCGAGACCGTCTCCATCATCGTCGAACATCAACTCGACCTGCCGGGCGTCACCGTGCAGATCGAACCCACCCGCCACTATCCCCTCGGGTCAGTGGCCTCCCATCTTCTCGGGTATGTCGCCGAATTGAGCGAGAAGGACCTGGCCCGTCTCCGGGATCAGGGGTATCAGTCGAAGGATGTGGTCGGTAAGACCGGGGTGGAGAAAGTGTACGAACAGCCCCTGCGCGGGAAGAACGGGATCACCTACGTCGAGGTCAACGCGCACGGCCAGGAGATCGGCCTGCTCCGGGGTGTCAGCGCGACCCCTCCCGTCCCGGGCCAGAACGTGTACCTGACGATCGACGTCCGTGTCCAACTGGCTGCTGAAGCGGCGATGGGGGATTCGATCTCTGGCGCGCTGGTCGCGCTCGACCCCCGCAACGGGGAAATCTTAGCCCTGGTGAGCAAACCGAATTTCGACCCCAACCTCTTTCCGACCGGCATTCCGAGAGCGGCGTGGCACCAGATCAACACCGACCCGCGGACCCCCCTCTTGAATCGGGCGATCGACGGCGTCTATCCCCCCGCGTCCACGTTCAAGATCGTGTCCGCGACGGCCGCCTTAGAGGAACATCTCGTCAGCAACGCGTCTCGCTTTGTGCCCTGCGAGGGAGGGTGGCTGTTCGGGGGACGGTACTTCAAGTGTTGGACCCCTGAGGGACATGGCGCGCTCTCCCTGTCCAGCGCGCTGACCCATTCCTGCGACGTCTATTTTTACCAGCTCGGCTATCGGCTCGGTCTGGAGCGATGGGGGGACTATGCGCGCGCCTATGGGATGGGCGTACCGACCGGCATCGACCTCGCTGGCGAGCGGGGCGGGCTGATTCCCGACCTCCAGTACTACCGGAAGGACGGGAAGAATGGCTGGTCGAGGGGGAAAATGCTCAACCTCGCCATCGGACAGGGCGAAACCCTCGTCACCCCGATCCAGATGGCCGTCATGATCGCCGCCGTCGCCAACCACGGCACGGTGTACGTCCCGCACGTCATGCGGTCGGTCGAGACTCCGCAACGCCAGCCGGTCGTTCAGATGGAACCGCGCGTCAAGGCAGCCCTTCATTTCGAGGAAGGGACGCTCGCCACGCTTCAGGAAGCCTTGATCAATGTCGTCAACGCGGGGACGGCGGGACGGGCGCGGATCGCAGGCATCCAGGTAGCGGGGAAGACCGGGACTGCCGAGAACCCGCATGGGGACGACCATTCGTGGTTTATCGGGTACGCCCCGGCCGATCATCCGGCGATCGCGGTCGCCCTGGTCGTCGAGAACGCCCCGCATGGCGCTGCGGTGCCCATCGTCCGGCGGGTGATCGAGGAATGCCTGCTGGGGCCCAGACCGAACACGGTGGTGATGGGGAACGGCGTCCGATGAGAAAACCGATGGCTGAGCGGTTCGACCGTCCGTTACTCGTCATCACCCTGTTGCTCTCCTTGATGGGTGTCGTCATGCTCTACAGCGCCGCCCACAATGAGGCCGTTCAGGGCGTCCCGCGTTCTCTCCTCCAGGTCGGCTGGCTCGCCATCGGCTGGGTCGTCCTCTATTGCGTCGCGGTCGTCCCCACGCGCGTCTTGCACGCGCTCAGCATTCCGTTCTACTTTATCATCATCGCCCTGTTGATCGCGGTCCTGGCGACGGACGCGGTGAAAGGCTCAAGCCGGTGGCTCCGGCTCGGTCCCTTCGGCCTTCAGCCGTCAGAACTGGCCAAGGTGGCCGTCATCCTCGTCCTGGCCCGGTACCTCGACGGCCAGCGCCGTTCCACCAATCGCCTCCTCTTGCTGCTGCCTCCTTGCCTCTTCGTTGGCCTTCCCATCGCCCTGATCATCAAGCAGCCGGACCTCGGCACCTCGCTCGTCTTCGGCGCGTTGCTCATCGGGATGCTCTACTGGAACGGGATCAGCGTTCTGGAATTGCTGCTCATCCTCTCCCCCATCGCCAACGTCCTGATCAACGTACTGAGCGGGTTTAACTGGCTGATCTGGACCGGGTTCATGCTGAGTCTTTTTCTCATTCTCTACCTGTCCCGCACCCCGCTGCTCGCCAGCCTGATCGTCCTGCTCGGCCATGTGGGTGTCGGCATCACGACCGAACCGTTATGGAACTCGCTCCATGATTACCAGCGGCAACGGGTGGAGACGTTCGTCAACCCCTACGAGGATGCCTTAGGCGCCGGGTACCAGATCATCCAATCGAAGATCGCCATCGGGTCCGGCGGCCTCTTCGGGAAAGGCTTGCTCAAGGGGACGCAGACGCAGCTCTCGTTCTTGCCCGAACAGCACACCGATTTTATCTTCTCCGTCGTCGGCGAGGAATTAGGGTTTGTCGGGGCGATCGTCGTCCTGGGCTTGTTTTTCCTCTTGGTCACGCGAGGCATCCGCATCGCCTCAGAGGTCAAAGGACGGTACCACAGCCTGATCGCCGCCGGGTGTGTGTCCGTCTTTGCGTTCCACGTCATCGTCAACGTGGGGATGACCACCGGCCTGTTTCCCGTCGTCGGCGTGCCCCTTCCCTTCCTCAGTTACGGAGGCTCTTCGCTGCTCACCAACATGACGCTCGTCGGCCTGCTCCTCAACGTCTGGCGACGACGGCACGAGTATTAACGGCAAGGACGAAGGGCGAAATGGCAAGGACGAAGGGCGAAACGGCAAGGACGAAACGGCAAGGACGAAGGGCGAAACGGCAAGGACGAAGGACGAAACGGCAAGGACGAAGGAGTAAGAACAAAGACCGAAAAATCACAGGAGGGATAAAGGTCGATCAATAAAGGACGAACACAAGATTTTTCCTTACCACTTTTTTCTCACTATTTTTTATCTTTCGTTCTTTGCATTTTCGTCCTTTGTCCTTCCTCCTTCGTCCTTCCAAAGGATTTTCCATGCATCCCATCCTCTTCAAACTCGGCCCGCTTGCCGTCCGCTCCTACGGCGTCTTGCTTGCCCTGTCGTTCCTCGCCGGTGTCTACGTCGCGCTCTGGCGGGCACGACAGCGAGGCCTCGATCCGTCCCGGCTCCTCACCATGTGCCTCCTCATCGTGGCATCGAGCATCGTAGGCGCGCGAGTGCTGTACGTCATTCCCCATTGGGAGGAGTTTATCGGTCATCCCTTCGACATCATCAGCCCCGTCCAGAGCTCGGGCGACATCGGTATCACCGGCCTCACGATGTACGGCGGAGTGATCGCCGCCCTCGCGACGTCCATCTGGTACCTCAAGCGCCACCGGCAGCCGGTCTGGCGGACCGCCGATGCGTGTGCTCCGTCGATCGCCCTGGGGATCGGGCTGACCCGGATCGGGTGTTTTCTGAACGGCTGCTGCTTCGGCCTGCCGAGCACCCTCCCGTGGGCGGTCACGTTCCCGGAACTCTCCGCCGCCGGCGCCCTGTTTCCCCGGACGCCCCTGCACCCGGCCCAACTCTACTCATCCCTGTATGGCTTCGCGCTGTTCGGCGCGCTGCTCGCCGTCGACCGGCGCGACCGGTACGACGGGTTTCTGTTTGCCCTGTTCTTGATGATAGAGTCCGTCGCCCATTTCACCGTCGATGTCTTCCGGTACTATGAAGCCAGCATGACCCTCACGACCGTTGGCGCCTTCCCCATCTCGGTGAACCAGGGTCTCTGTCTCCTCCTGTTTGGCATGGGCCTCTTCTTGATGCTCCGGCTGCGCCCCCGGCGGACACCCCAGCGATCCCGGCGTCCGGCCCGACCCGGCCGTCGACCGACGACAGCGACACGGCGGGATCGATGAAGCGCTGGCCTGTTGTTCCGTTCATCTTCCTCCTGATCGGGGTGCCTGCGACTCCCGGCCTGACCCAGTCCTGGGCATTTTCCCCAGCCCTGATCGACCCGGCACGCCAGGCGGGCTCAGCCGTGCAGGGCGGGTTCGGATGGACGCGCATCGCCACGAACGATACCGGCGCTGCGGTGAATTACGTGACCCTGACGCTCAACCCTGAGATTCGCGTCGGCAAAGTCGGGGTGGGGTTGACGATCGACGTGCTCGTCAACACTCGGAATGACCCCGGCGGGAGCCGGATCAGGCAGACCGAACTCCGGCCGGGCCATCTGCTCCGCTACGCTCGATACGGTCAGCCAGACGACCCGTGGTACGCCCAGGTGGGGGCGTTCGACCGCGTCACCCTGGGTCACGGGTTTATCCTCTCCCGGTACTCGAACCAGGTGGCCGACCAGAGCCGGCGCATCGGAGCAGGACTGAAGGTCTCCGGGCAGCACGGGGGGATCGAAGCGCTCACGAATAACCTCGGCGCGCGAGAAATCTACGGGGCCCGGGCGTTCTTCCGGCCGCTCGCCGAACGTCCCGACGACCTCCTCCTCAGGCGTCTGACGATCGGAAGCACCCTCGTGATCGACGAAAACCCCGGCCGGGGGCGGACCCGCAGACCCGCCCAGAGCACCGAAATCTTCGGCCTCGATATCGAGTTGCCTCTGCTCGAGACCGCGCTCCTCGATGTCATGTCTTATGGAGATTTTGCGAAGATTTTAGACTATGGTCAGGGGGGGGCGATCGGTGTGAGCCTGCGCGTCAAACACCTCAGCAAGGTGCTGACCCTGACTGGACGGCTCGAAGAACAGATACTCGGCCGGGAGTTCATGACGGAGTTCTTCGACGCGACCTATGAAGTGGAGAGCGTCCTCGCGTCGGGCGCTACCAAGACCGACCGGTTGCGTGGGCTACCGGGGACGCGCGGGGTGATGGGGGAGTTGGGCGGGGTGATCCTCGGACGTCTGGCGGTCGTCGGGCAGTACCGGGCGTACGGGGGCCGGGACTCAAGCGGCGTCCTCCATGCGGAGGCGCGTCTGCTCAACGTCATTCCCCGGATGACTCTGCGCGCGTCGTACGACAAGAAAGGGGTTCGCCGGCTGTCCGACCTCCGGACTCTCGACGAACGTTCCGTCGTCCTCGCTGAAGCGAATTACCGTATGGCCTCCTTCCTGCTGGTCGGTCTCGAATACCGGTGGACGTTCGTGTTCGACGATCGTCCCCACTTCCAGGTCTATCGTCCCCAGGAACGGTTCTTCCCCAAGGTGTTGTTCGAGTATGCGTTTTAAGTCGGTGGTCGGTAGTCGGTGGTCGGTGGTCGGTGACTGGTGGTCAACGTCTCTTGACGCGCTCGTCGATTTTGTGTATCCTCCAGGTTGTCACGTGTGCGCACGATCCCTCGACCACGCGGCGTCGGTCATCTGCGTCGCCTGTGCGGCGCAGGTTCACCCCATCCCATCGCCGTACTGTGAACGATGCAGCACGCCGTTAGACGGCGAGGACGCCGTCTGTCGCGTGTGCGCCGGGCGGTCGTTTTCCTTCGTCCGGGCGCGGGCGGCCGTCACGTTCGATGAGACCGTGCAGACGATGATTCATCTGCTGAAATACCGCGGCAGACGCGCGCTCGGTCGTTTCCTGGGCCGGGTCCTGGCCGAGGCGGCCGTCCGAGAGGACTGGTTCCGAGAGGTTGACCTGCTGGTGCCCGTCCCGCTGCATCGCAGTCGTGCCCGCGAACGGGGGTATAATCAGAGCGAACTGCTGGCCCGTGGAGTGGCTGACCGGGCGGACCTCCCGCTTGCGACCCGCCTCCTCACACGCCATCAGTCGACCCGGTCGCAGACCACCCTCACCCCGGCTGAGCGTGCGGCGAACGTCCGGGGCGCGTTTCGTGTCATCGCCCCGCACACGGTTGCCGGGACGCGCATCGCCTTAGTGGATGACGTGTTCACGACCGGCGCGACGTTCGATAGTTGCGCGCACGCCCTGCTTGATGGTGGAGCGGCTGCCGTCTATGCGCTTGCCGTTGCCCGGGCCTGAGGTGAGACCGATTGCGGACTGGAAACCCATTCATGTCCATCATCCCCCAATGATGGGATGACTCAACGGCGGAGGGAGATGCACTGATGCGAATCGGTATCTTAACCGGGGGCGGTGACTGTCCGGGGCTGAACGCGGCCATCCGTGCCGTCACACGCCGTTCGATCGACACCCACGAGTCGACGGTGGTCGGCGTCCACAACGGGTGGGCTGGCCTGTTGCACGGGGACACCGAGCCGCTGAGTCTGTACTCGATCTCGGGGATCCTCCATCGTGGCGGTACGATCCTGGGGACGTCCAGGACGAACCCGTTGAAGCATCCGGACGGCATCCAGCGGATCATGGAGAACATCCGTAAATTCGAGCTCGACGCGGTCGTGGCGATCGGGGGAGAAGACACCTTAGGGGCCGCCGCTGCGCTGAACAACCAGGGGATTCCGATGGTCGGCATCCCCAAGACGATCGACAACGACATCGTCGGGACAGAGTCGACGTTCGGGTTCGACACCGCCATCACCATCGCCACCGACGCCATCGACCGGCTGCACACGACGGCGGAGTCCCATCATCGGGTGATGGTCATCGAAGTGATGGGCCGTCACACCGGGTGGATAGCCATCATGTCCGGGATCGCAGGCGGAGCGGATTGTGTCCTCATCCCGGAAATCCCGTTTGAGATCGACGAGGTGTGCCAGTTGGTCGAGCAGCGGAAGCGCCGGGGGAAGACGTTCAGCCTGGTCGTCGTGGCCGAGGGGGTGAAGCTGAAAGGGTCGGTCGACTATGTCATCCAGGATACCAAAGTGGACGAGTTCGGCCACGTCCGGCTGGGTGGAATCGGCCATGTCATCGGAGCGGAGATCGAAAAGCAGACCGGCATCGAAACCCGTGTGACGATCCTGGGGCATATCCAGCGGGGCGGGTCTCCGACCGCGTACGACCGGGTTTTAGCGACGCGGTTCGGAGTCGCGGCGGCGGACCTCGTCCATGCCGGTGAGTTCGGCCGCATGGTCGCTCTGCGCGCGGCGAAGATCGAGTCGATCCCGCTGTCAGACATCGTCGGGAAGATTCGACCGGTGGACATGGAGCTGTACGAGATCGCCAAAGTCTTCTTCGGGTAGAGGTCGATCGCGGAGGGCGGGGTGATGCAGACGGGACGACGCCCGATCATCGCCGGCAACTGGAAGATGTACACGACGCCGCCTGAGGGACGGGCCCTCGCCCAGGCCATCCGAGCCCGGGCAGAGCCGCTCGCTCAGGTCGACCTGGTGCTCTGTCCGCCGTTCACCTCTCTGGCGGTGGTGGCTGAATGTCTTCAGGGCAGCCCCATCGGGCTTGGTGCGCAGAACATGCACTGGGAACTGGAGGGGGCGCTGACCGGCGAGGTCTCGGCGAAAATGTTATTGACAGTCGGCTGCCACTACGTTATATTAGGACACTCCGAGCGGCGGACCTGCTTCGGGGAGACGGACGCGATGGTGCATCAGAAGGTTCTGACTGCCCTGGCGGTGGGACTGACTCCGATCGTGTGCGTCGGGGAAACCCTTGTCCAGCGAGAAGCGGGTCAAACGGAGGCGGTCGTGTACACGCAGGTCCGGTCGGCGTTCGCGGACATTCCGTCGGCGGATCTGGGGCGGGTCATCCTCGCGTACGAGCCGGTCTGGGCGATCGGGACGGGACGTGTGGCCACCCCTGTCCAGGCCAACGACGTCCATCGTCGCATCCGGGCGCTCCTGGCGGAACTGGCGGACGACACCACGGCCGCGCGCGTGCGGATTCAGTACGGCGGGAGCGTCAAGCCGGAGAACGCGGCGGCGTTGCTGGCCGAGCCGGACATCGACGGGGCGTTAGTCGGCGGTGCAAGCCTGAAGGTGGAGACCTTCCTGGAGATTGTCCGGGCTGCCGTGTCTTAGGAGCAAGAGATGCTGTTTACTTTACTGGTTCTCTTCTATCTCATCGTGTGCGTGGCGCTGATCCTGGCCGTGCTGTTGCAGTCGGGCAAAGGACAGGGCATGGCCAGTGCGTTCGGCGGGAGCGCGGTGGCCGGGACGGTATTCGGCGGCCGTGGGGCGGCCACGTTCTTGAGCAAAGTGACGACCATCTTAGCGATCCTCTTTATGTTGCTCGTCCTGGGGCTGAACCTCGTTCCGTCGAGCAGCCAGGCTCCGAAGAGCGTCATCCGCGAAGAGGCGCTCAAGACGCAGCAAGAATCGCCCGCGAAAGGGCTCCCGGCGGCGCCATCGGGCGGCAAATCGACCGGACCGGTGACCCCACCCGCAAAGGCTCAGCCGCAGACCCCGGGGCAGACTCCGCCCCCGGCCTCGACGCCATCGAAGAAATAGGGCGGAGGCGCGGCTCCGCGCCCGAATGGCCGAAGTGGTGGAAGTTGGTAGACACGCTGTCTTGAGGGGGCAGTGGGCGTAAGCCTGTCCGGGTTCGAATCCCGGCTTCGGCATGCTTGAACAACAAGCCATTAGACTGATGAGGTGTGAGAGCTTTTGTGTTGCAGAATCGCCCATTGTAGCAGAATTGTAGCAGATACCCCCGCTCCTTCCTCAGAGCCACTTAAGCGTCCCGGACCCCCGGATACAGGGTATTGACCGCCCCCTTCAGATGCTCAGGCGCAAGGTGCGCATACCGCATCGTCGTCTTGATATCCCGATGCCCCAGCAGCTTCTGCACGGTCGCCAGATCGACCCCGTTCATCACGAGATGGCTAGCAAACGTATGCCGAAGACTATGGAAGGTCGTATGGGGCAGGCCGGCGCGTTGCACGGCGGCATCGAAGCTGCCGCGAATGTCGTGCAGCCGGGTGCCATCCGGATTGTGGAACACCGCGGGACTGGTCGGATGGCGCGGGGTGGTGCGCAGGGTCTGCACCAACAGGGCATTCATGGGGATGATGCGGGCTTCATAGTTCTTCGTATGCCAGCCATCCTTGTTCCGGACGGCGAGCATCGCGTGGTCGAAATCCACGTCCGCCCACTGGAGGTAGAAGAGCTCGGATTTACGCAACCCAGTGTTGAGGGCGGTGACCACGAACGGATACAGAAACGCCGGAGCGAACGGGTCGCGACACGCGATCAAGAGGGCGGTGATCTGGTCCTGCGTGAGATAGTGGACTGGTGGGTCGGGCTCACGGAGCTTCTGAACGGTGACGCACGGATTGGTGCGGACATACTGCCACTCCACCGCCTTGCGGAACATGTGCTTCAGCACCTTGAGCTCGGTATTGACCGTCGCCACCTGGACGGCGTTGAGCCGTTCGCTCTTGTAAGTTTCGACGAGGTCAGCCGTAATCGCCGTCATCTGACGGGTCCCGAAGAACGGGACTAGATGCACGGTCACGGAATACCCGTCTCGGGTCGCCGTGGTGAGGGCGTTGTTGGTACGGGCGTAGTCCAGATAGCGGGCGGCAAACTCGGCGAAGGTCGCGCGGTGGAGCACCGGACCGAGATGTTCCCCCCGCTCGACCTCCAACTTGAGCTTAGCGAGCGCTAGTTCCGCCACCTGCTTATTCCGGGAGACTGGCTTCTGGATCCGCGTGCCATGCCGGGTGTAGGTGATCCACCACGTCGTGCCTCGCTTGTAGAGCCCCATCACGCTGTCCTTTCGTTAGGACCGGAGAACCTCGTGGAGGACAGTACTGAGGGCGTCCACCGAGACCGCTTCTGTCCGCTGGTCGGCCAGCCAAGCCTCCAGATCCGTCCGGCGAAAACGCACATGCCGGCCAATCTTCACATGCGGAATCCGCTGCTGGCTGGTCAGTTTGTAGAGATAGTGTCGCTTCAGCTTGAGCCAAGCACACACGTCATCGATAGTCAGAAACTCATCAAGAGGTAGTCTACGATCCAGGTTGGCGGGTGTCAAGCGATTTCCCATTAGCGATCACTCCGTGAATCAGGCCAGATCAGGACCCCGTGGGGGGGTGCCCACGTCTCAATGTCCTCGCACGCCGTGCAACACTCCAGGACCACCCGGCATTGCGCGCCTGTCGGGGTCTTAGGGGGGACCGGACACCCTGGGCGGAGTAATACTCTCTTCCACGGAGAGGGATTCAGGCACGCCCATGCTCCGTCGGATGCGTGAAAGTTGTCGTTGGTCTGACGGCGTTCAGTGGCCATAGTCAAGCGACTCGCCTTGAACATGATTTCCAGCGTCCTCCAGCGCTTGCTGTTCATTGCTTCGAGCCGCAGGTCTATCACGAAGTCAATCGCTTCGACCTGCATGGGACTGCGCGCATCTGCAGCTGTCAAACGGTGCTTATTGCGTGATGGCCTCGTCAGTGCAGGAGTCACCTCTATCCACATCACACCACGAGTCACCTGGGACACAAGCGGCATCGCTTGCTTCATCTGCCATCTCACAGGTAAGCAGGTGATAATAGACCTCCCGACCCTTCTTCTCCTCTCGCTCTACCTCTTTACGCTCGATCAGTTCCTGCAACACTTTGGTTACATTGCTGGAATCGTGCAGACTGCTCGGTCCGTTAGAGTCCTTGAGAATCTGGGCCAGCTGCGTCGGGGTTGCGCGTCCGTCCAACGTGGAGAGCGCTTCCAGCACGGCCTGTTGCGCCTCTGTGGTCTGTACCGTCCGGGCATCCCCCAGGGAGAACCAGCAGCACAACCGGGGATCGAATGCGAGCGCGAGTTCGCACTCGAGCACGTCACGCCCGGTGATTTCAAGGGTCGCCGCTCCAGTCTTGCGTTCACGATTCAAGCCCCACACCACATCGGCCACCGCGGTTTTCCCCGTTGAGCCTAAAGGGTCATCCACGACATCCTTCGCGACCCCTTTCCGTTTATGATCAACAATCACGATCGCACATCCCTTCTCTAAGGCTACGCGTTGCAGCGGCGTCAGGACTTGCGTCACTATCCCCACATCGTTCTGTTCGACCCCGGGGAACATTCTCGAGAGGGTATCGACAATAAGGAGTCGAGGCCGTTGATCGTGGATAAGTTGGGTGAGATACTGAAGGCCATAGGGATCATCGTGGGTGCGGAATAACTCGGTCCCAAATCGCACCGGCAACCCCGGTTCCCAGTGCTGATCGTGCATGCGCTTCTGCAGGCGTTGCGGATGATCCTCTAAGGCAAAGTACCACGCAGCCCCCGGGGGGACATCCACATCCAGAAACTTCCCACCGGCCCCGACGGCCTGGGCCAGTTGAAGCATCATCCAGCTTTTCCCAACCTTCGGACGCCCGGCGAGGATCGTCAGACCCACGGGAAGCAGGCCAGGAACGATCCACAAGGGTTCGGGAAATGGCGCCTCCAGGAGTTCATCCGCCGTCCACACGGGTGGGCGCACGAAGACAGGAGCAAGTCCGTCAGCCGTGGCGGAGGTGATAGTGATGGGTAGCCCGTCATCAGAAGGGGTCAGGTGTAACCAGGCAGCCACTTTCGCGACCACGTCGCCCCCCACGAGCTCGGCGAACGTGGGAAGGCCCGTGACGGGAATCCCCTGAGCCATTCGCTGCGGCGTATGGAAGCCTTGCTCAGCCCGCTTCTCTGCCTCCTCATCTCCGGCGATTTCGGCCACAGTGCGGATGAACCACGTGATGTCCGGCTCTGACCAACCGGCCTGCTTCAAGGCCCCGGCTAACGCCATCGCACAGACGTCCCGACTCCCTGGGGACGGCCAATGGCGTGCCAGGAGCACGCACGCGGCCATGTGTTCAAGGGCATTGAGCAAAATCGCGGCATCGACCCGAGCGGGGTGTCCTTTGGCGTCCCAGGTGTAGCGTTCTCCGCTCGGGTGCTCACTGGGGGGTACCAGCGTTTGCATCGGCGTCTTCTGCTGGCTCAGGCCACGCAGTTCGACGAGCATGGTGCCGTCGATATCCCGAAACTGGATAGTAACCAGACCAGAGGGGACCTGATACCACCAATGGGAGCGTGGTTTCCCAGGTCGTCCGTGGATCATGTCTGTGGGGGGTAGAAACCATGGAGCGGCGTTGATAGCTTCAGGAACATCACAATCGATATCGCCTAACTCACTCTCCGGGACTCCGAGGAGCAATCCGATATTTCCGCCGTGGCCGTAATACTGCGGGAGTTCAGTCTCGGTCAGGCGCAGATCCGGCCATCCCGTGAGAGTGGGCCCTTTCGCTCCCTTCAGAGAGGGGACGGAGAGATACCCCCGCTTGTGGTAGGCGCGGGCGGCAATTAAGGTGTCGGACTCTGCCATCGATGCGTCTGGGTGTATCAGCCTGCCATTGTCCTTACGCATCGGTCTTGCCTCCCTGCTGGATGCGCAAGCGCCGGTACTCGGCCTGGGCCAGTTGGACGAGGCGGGGTTTCGCGTCCGGGGGGAAGACGCAGAGGGGGAAGTACCGGAGACGCCCCCTCTCATCGGTATAGGTGTCGGCGGGCGGGCTCACCCACGGGGTACGCCCGTCACCAGTAGAGATGTATCGGCATCGCCGGATGAGCACAGAGTTGATCGACACATCGAGCTGCATGCGGAATGCCCCACAGTCAAACACAAGTCGAGAAGCACCCGGCACGAGCAGTACAGCGGTGGTCGCGCCGACGGGGGGATTCGGGAGCATAGTGGTCTCCTCACAAAGAAGACGGCGTGTTCGCAGTGGTCGTGGACACCGCAAACACGCCGACGTTGCACCAGCATACCAGCGGACGCCATGACCCGGCCATCGGGAGGCCATCACAACGAACAGGCAGCGTCCACCGTGTTGTCGCCTGCGTCATCACGGGATTCAGGGACAAGACGTGATTCCCGTGGATTTGCTCTTGACAAAGGCCGGTGGTCATGTACACTATAGAGTGTCCGCCCTGTAGTGGACACCTGCCGTTCATTTGTGACGGCCGGTTGCACGGCCCAGTTGTTCCAGCAACTGGGCCGTTGCTCTTTATACCGGAGGGGGCGCTCGAGTTCCGCTCATAGGTCTCACCTCTTATGTTTCTCGGCTAAAGCTTCCGGTATCCGTCCCGACCTCAATACGTTTTTCTCTTCCTCACTAAGCTGCACCTTTTGTAGAAAACTCGCCTGCTCTGCCCATCTATTGTTAAAGGCTTCAATCGCGGCCAGAATATACTCTGTGAACGACTTGTACCCCAGACGTGCTGCCCATTCCTCCGCGACGCGCTTGTCCGCCTCCGAGGGGAACCGTAAGGGAAAGTTCGATGGTGTCGTCGGGCCTTCATCTGTGAGGACAATCTCATCCTCGCTGAAATGCTTCAAAGATCCTTCCTTATAATGCGAATTAAGAGTTGCCGTCCATCGGCTCCTTGTATGTTTTAGAGACGAGGCCAATCGTTTCCTAAAACAGCGACAAGGAGGACCCGATGGACTGGCCATACCAGTTAGTCCACC
>JACQVL010000287.1 GCA_016209865.1 Candidatus Latescibacterota bacterium
AACGTGACCTGTGCGCTGGCATACTCGATCGTGTAGTCGTTGTCCTCCCCACGGGTCATGCGCACCCCATCAATCCACACCTTCTCCGTCCCGGCGATGACGGTGATCGCCTGCACTCCGTCCGGGCCGGTCAACGGGTAGGGCCCCTGGTTCCCTTCGCCCCCCTGGAACGCGTTCGTCGTGAATTTTCCCTCAGACACGGCGGCCGACAGGGTGAATGTCCCGTTCGGGAATTGGAGGGCGCCTTGCGCGCCCTTCAGCTTCCGGTCGTACCGGGCGAACGCGGTCTTGTCGAGCGTCATCGTATAATCCCCCATCGTCGTCGTCGCGTGAGGGGTCTTCACCTGAACGAGGACTTGGTCGAGTTCCTGGAGGGTCTGCGTGTTGCCTTCCGGCTGGATAGGGTTGCTCTGGTCGGACAGGATGGCCACGACCTCGACGTCGCGGGCGGCTTTGCCGGAGATCTGGATGCGGAGGGACTGCTCCAGCGAGGCATCCCGGTTCGACCCGACGGTGACGCCGAATGTTTTGCTCCCCCCAGCGGTCAGAGCGGATGGGAATCCGCTGAACGGGGCGTTCCGTCCGCTCACGCGGTCGGATGTCGTGCGTGTCAGCCCTGCGGAGCTGGGGATCGAATCCGCCAGCACCCGTTCGATGACGAGGGGGCGGTGAGCATACTGCCGCTGGAGCGGGAGTGGAAATCGTTCGTACTGGATAAGCAGAGGGGTATCCGGTGGGACGGGCTGGGTCAGGGTGAGGAGGCCATGCTGGGAGTCGATCCGGTAGTCCACATCGCGGACGAACGCACGTCCCTTAGCTTCTACCCGGTCCGTATGGGCGATGATGAACGAGTCGGGCAACTGGTAGACGGTCTGGCCCTCGACCCCTGCCAGTGAGACGAGGCGCCGGGACATCGTCAGCGACGAGTCCGGCGGAGTGTCGTCCGCGTAGACCGGCTCAGGCCAAGTGATCTGCTCGAGCAACCGGCACAGACCGATGAGCACGGAGAATGAGAGAAGACGAACCGCGCGTGTCATGCGAGTAGAAAAGCTGTCAGCCGTCATGGATTCCCGCTTGCGCGGGAATGACCCTCGTCACTTCATACTAAAATAGTCGCAACGCGCGGGGAAATCTCACCTGCCTTTCTTCTACGATTCAACCTGCGGTGGGCCGGTGTACCCGATACTCGCCCACCCGGCCACGTCCCCGCCTTTGAGGCGGTACGGATGGGGAAAGATTCTGAGCGAGCGGTCCTGGAGAGGGAGGGCGATACGCTGATGACCGCGCTGAGCGGAGAGTTTCAGGGCGATAGCGATCTCCAGCGCCTGACGGTAGTCGTGCCCGCTGCACTGGACTTCCCCGCCGGTGTCGAACGCCCGCATCAGCCGTTCGACCACGCGGGTGAAGAAGTCGCCCGGGTCGGTCGTCTCGAAGAATCCGGGAGAGACCGGGGTTGAGAGCGTGCCGCGTCCCTGCACGAGCACCGGCCGGGGACCGGTGATCCAGACCTGCCCGTTCTCGCCGGTGACTGAGACCCGGCAGGACACCGCGCACGGTTCAGGAATCTCGCAGACGATCCCGCCGGACAATCCCAGACGGCCGTACGCCGGGCAGTCGATTTCATCGACGGCCATGCCAGGCGGTGGGACGAACCCCGGCTCAGGAGGCAGCGTCCACCCTTCGACCCATTCGACCTCCATCCCGGTGACTAATCGCATCATCGTCAATTGCACGCAGCCGGCGCCCGACACTTCGCGCGGCAGCCCGCCCGGGATGGCCGCTCCAGTGAGTTTTCCGATGTTGCCGGCCTGGATCCATTCAACGGTCTCCAGCAGGTAAGGGACTTCCCAGCAGGCCGTCCCGCAGCCCAGTCCCGTCCCCCGTTCGCGGCAGACCCGTACCATCCTATCCGCCTGCGCCAGGTCGACCGCGATCGGTTTCTCGCACGAGACGACCTTCACCCCGGCCTCGGCACAGGCGATCACCGCCGCAGGCGACTGGCTGACCGGGAGGATGATGGAGACGATATCGGGCACCTCATCGGCCAGGAGGTCATCCACCTCATCGTAGACCGCTCGAACCCCGTAATGATCGGCGAACGTCTGGCGGCGATCCCGCGCTCGATCCACTAAGGCAACGACCTCACAGTCCGGATGGTTGGCGTAGGCTCGCAGATAATGACGGCCCCAGGTTCCAGCGCCGCCCACGACCGCGATCCGATACATGCGCTTCGTCACGACACGAGCCTCCCTTTCAACTCCCGTGATTGTTTTTGTTTCTCC
>JACQVL010000288.1 GCA_016209865.1 Candidatus Latescibacterota bacterium
GCTCTCGATTCTGCGAGAGCGGGAGGTTGAGGCTCGGCTGATCCCTGTCCCCGGCGGGCCGCCTGTCGTCTACGGGACGATCAAGGGGCGATCAGACCAGACGCTCCTCTTCTACAACCACTACGATGTCCAGCCTGCGGAGCCGCTGGAGCTATGGGAATCGTCTCCGTTCGAGCCGGCCCGGCGGGATGGGAAATTGTACGCCCGTGGCGCGTCTGACAACAAGAGCGATCTGGCCGCCCGTCTGGAAGCGATTCAGGCGCTGCGGGACGTTGAAGGGGAACTCCCGGTCTCGATCACCTTCGTGTGGGAAGGGGAAGAGGAGAGCGGCAGCCGGCATTTTCCAGAGTTCGTCCGGACGCATGCCGACCTGTTGCGGGCAGACGTCTGCCTGTCGGAGGGCACGCATCCCGACCGGAACGGCCGGCCGGTGCTGATCTGTGGGGTCAAGGGGCTGTTATACGTCGAACTGGAAGCGAAGGCGGCGGTGATCGACACTCACTCGATGTACGCCCCGGTCGTGCCGAGCGGGGTGTGGAAGCTCGTCCGTGCGCTGTCCACGCTGAAGGACAGGTCTGAGCGGGTGCTGATCGACGGGTTCTACGAGGACGTCCGCCCGCTGTCTCAGGCCGACCTGGAGGCGATCCGGTCGATGCCGGATGAAGATGAAGCGTTACGCGAGACGTTCGGTCTGCCCGCGTTTCTGGACGGGCTGCGTGGCGACGCCTGGCGGGAACGGCTGTATTCCGCGCCGACCTGCAACATCTGTGGAATCCTGACCGGCTACACCGGACCGGGGCCGAAGACCGTGCTTCCGGCGGCGGCGCGGGCGAAGATCGACTTCCGGCTCGTCCCGGATCAGGACCCGGCGGACATCCTGGCGAAGCTCCGCCGGCACCTCGAACGGCACGGGTTCGGCGACCTCAGCCTGACGGTCCTCGGCGAGGAGCCGCCTCAACGCACTCCACTCACGCATCCGTCTGTCCGGTTAGTCGCGGATACTGCGCAGGAATTTTACGACGCGGCGCCCATCCTGGTCCCGACCGCAGCCGGGACTGCGCCCATGGCGGCGATCGCGGACATCGGGGTGCCGGTGTTCTTCCCGCCGGGCGGCGCGGGCTACCAGGGGTCGCAGATTCACGCCCCGAACGAACACATCCGGATGGCCGACCTGGCCGAGGCGATCAAGATCACGGCGCGGCTGATGCAACGGATCGGTGGTCGGTGACGATCCTACCCCCCGGCCCTTCCGAGGCAGATGGGCAGTCCCCACACAGCCTCCCAACCCCACCAGGCAGTGGGCAGTAGACGGGGGAATGGCTTCTACTGCCCATTGCCCACCTGCCCAGTGAGGCAGGGGGTCGGAGGGTTAGGCCGCGTGCCCCTACCCTACACGCCGGAATACGCCGACGACCTTGCCGACGATGCTCACGTCGTCCGCGATGATCGGCTCCATCGCCGGGTTGGCCGGCTCCAGTCGGACATGCTGGCGGTCACGGTAGAACCGCTTGACCGTCGCTTCTTCGCCGAGCAGGGCGACGACCGTCTCCCCCGGTTCTGCGGTCGGCTGCTCGCGGACGAGGACATAGTCGCCGTCCAGGATGCCGGCCCCGATCATGCTCTCCCCTCTTACCTTCAGGGCAAACACCGTCCCGGCCTGGACGAGGTGCGCCGGAAAGGCGAGCTGGTCTTCGATGTTCTCCTCCGCCAGGATCGGCTGACCCGCCGCCACGCGCCCGATGAGCGGGACGACGACGACCTCCTCCGCGTTCGGAATCTCCCGTCCTTTGTGTCCGAGGATTTCGATCGCGCGCGGCTTCATCGGGTCCCGCCGGACGAACCCTTTCTTCTCGATCGCCCGCAGGTGGTCGTACGCCGCCCGCGTGCTGATCTGAAACGTGCTGGCGATTTCCCGGACGCTCGGCGGAAACCCCATCCGGTTCACCTGCTGCCGGATGAAATCGAACACACGTTGCTGCTTCCCGGTCAATGCTTTCATAGCCGGCCCCTTTGTGCGCGGTGGTCAGTCGAGAGAGTGGTCAGTAGTCGGTAGCCGATAACAACGAGAGCCGGGGGGCACCCGTCACTGCTCTGGTGATGTACCAACACCAATGTACCAAACATTTGGTTAGGTGTCAAGAAAAATCTTAGGCTTCGTTGAAAAAACTTGGACAGAGGCCATTTTTCCGTTGTATTCTCCGGACCGCGATGGTAAGATGAGAGGCGGTGAGAAACGGGGGGTCGAGCGCAGAACCGGGGCTCACAGGAGTGCCAATCGCCGGGAGGGAGGTCTGCATGTGGTGGGTTGTCATCGTGGGTGCTGTCGGCGGGCTCGTGGCGCTTAGCATCATTCCCGTACGATTTCGGCTGACCTGGCAGACCGCCGTGCAGCCACACGTCATGCTCTCCTTAGCGTGGCCGATGGAGTCCTTCCGCATCCGGATTCCCTTCGGGACGACCGCGACGCCGGCCGGCATCCGGCAGCGCCCACAGCGGCGGCAGTCCGGCGCTCCGACCGTGAAGCCGACACGGCCGCCCGCATCATGGACGGCGGTTCTCTCGACGATCTCTCCTCATTACGTCCGGCTGATCCTGCACGCCGGGTGGATTGTGTTCGTGGAAGGGACGCGTGCGGTGCGTCGGGCGTTTCGGCTCCGTCGCGTGATCATCGACGGGGAGTACGGCGGCGCCAACCCGGCGGTCACCGGGCAAGTCTACGGCTGGGCGCACGCGCTCGCCGGGAGCACGGGGAACCGACTCATCGTTCGGCTGACTCCCAATTTCCTGGAGCCCCGGTTCGCCGGGTCATGCGACCTCATCGGATCGCTCGTCCTCTACCCTCTGCTCTGGTTTCCTGCTCATCTGATCCTCGCCCTGGCGCGCCGGCTGACTGTTGGATCGATGCGTGATCTCATCCGAGAACTTCTGTCAGTCCGCCGGGCGATGAGACGCTCCGGCGCAGGCGACATGTCGGCCCGCCGGGCTGGTTAACCCCATTCTCGCTCGTTCAGGAGGGACTGTGTCATGGCCGTTGAAGACTTGATTAAGACCGTGATGGAAGAATTGAAAAGCCTCACCCAGACGGATGTGTACATGGGAAAACCGATTCAGGCCGGGACTGCGATCGTCATCCCTGTCTCGAAAGTCTCGCTGGGGTTCGGTGCGGGTGGAGGTGGTCTGGAGGGCGACAAAGCGCAGGGCCGCGGGACGGGCGGCGGGCTGATGATCGAGCCGGTGGCGTTTCTCGTCATCCAGGACAACGAGACGCACCTGCTCTCTCTCAAGGAACCCGGCAGTCCCGCCGGAAAGCTCGTTGAGCTGATTCCCGACGTGATCGCGCAGGTCAAGAAAACCTGGGAACACAGACGGCAGGAAGGGAAGGCGGAAGAAAGTAAAGAGAGTGGTCAGTGATCGGTGGTCGGTAGAGTCCGCTCATTCGGAGTCTTTCCGTTTCACCTACGTATTCCTGCAACAAAGCCATTGTGGATTGAAGATCAATCGCCCACCCCTACAATGCTCTCAACGCGCGATGTGGACTCAGCAAATACGGCTGCAGGACTCCGGGCATGTTGGAGAACGGCAGGACTTCCTCCTTCAGCCGGATGCCCAGGACATCCCTCATGAACCGCTTCCGCGCCTGAATCCGGCCCCACATCTCCGGGTAGGCCGCCGCTAAGGCGTTCCGGAGCGTTTCATCCGCTAAGGCAATCCCATCCTCGACGTTCGTCGTGAAGTACGCCTTCTCCTGCGGGACGGGGATGATATCGAGCTGGATGGCCATTCCGGAGAGGAGTTTAGTTTTTGACCGCGGAGCGAAGCCGCTGTGCACCCACTCATCCAGATGGATCAGATGGCCGGGGTTCAGAGCGATGGAGAAGGGCCTGTCCGTGAGGTGTTGCTGGATTAAGTCGTACATCTGCCCGCCCGTCACCCCCATCCCGATCGTCTCGTACCAATCGACCGCCGCCGCGAAGTACGGCTTGACGAACGTCTCCACGTAGTCCCGGTTGGCGTCGGCCAGTCCACGCGCATCGCGGACGGCAAACCCGGCGCGGGCGGTCAGTCCGCCCCAGACGCCGATGGCGAAGAGGATCGGGTCGCCCTCCTCGATGCGGCGCAGTGATGGACTCGCCAGGCTGGGGGCACGGGGGCCGCTGTTGATGACCGGATGACAGGACAGGGGAAGCCCGTTCAGCCGGGCCTGCTCGACCAGCGCGAGCTCGGTCATGCCCGGCTCGACCCGCTCCGTCATGTTCTGCACCCCCTGGGAGGCGAACGTCGCGCCGAATTCCAGGACGGCGAGTTGAGCGGGACTGTTGATCGCGCGGAGGCCGGTCTCCGGGTGCATCAACAGGTCGGTCGCGTTCACCACCGCCCGGCGGTCTCCGGCGGCTTCCCGGAGCGCGTCCGCGATGTACGACGGGATCTCCAGACA
>JACQVL010000282.1 GCA_016209865.1 Candidatus Latescibacterota bacterium
GCCACACGGCGGACCGGATCGGGGTGGCGCCCACCCTGGAATTATTGGCCTTCGTCCCGATCGCCGGGGCGCTCCTCGCGCTGCTACTGCCGGGACAGGCGCAGAGCCTCGAGGCGGAGCCGGCCACAGTCCGTCGGCCGATGAGCGCGCCCGTCCTCCCCCAGACCGTTGAGAAAGGATAGACGCCAGGATGGCTGACTCCTCTGGCACCCGCTGGCCGCTCCACACGAAGATTTTTCTCGGACTGGTGATCGGCTCAGTCTGCGGGGTGGGAGCGAATCTTGTCCTGGGCGACGACCCCAACCTGGCCTGGTTCGTGAGCCATGTGACCGAACCCGCCGGCCGCATCTTTCTCCGGTTGATCTTCATGGTCGTCATCCCTCTCGTCTTCTCGTCACTGACCTTAGGCGTCGCTGAACTCGGCGATATCCGGCGGTTGGGGCGAATCGGGGCCAAAACATTCGGCTACACGCTGATCGTCACGACGATCTCCGTCGTCATCGGCCTGACGCTCGTCAACCTGTTCCGGCCCGGAGAGAGCATCGACCCGGCCATCAAGCAGCGACTGCTCGACTCGGTGAAGGCGGGATCATCGACTGCCGCCCCGACCCCAGGCGAGGTCAATTTTGGCATCCAGACGCTCGTCAACATCGTGCCGGATAACCCGCTGAGTTCCGCTGTGAACGCGTTCAAGGGAGAGATGTTGGGGGTGATGTTCTTCTCTCTGCTGGTCGGGGTGGCGCTGGCGCTCTCCGACCCGGAGCGGACGAAGACGCTGAAAGGGGTGCTGGAAGGGGTGTACGACGTCGTCATGCGCATCATCGGCATGGCGATGCGGCTCGCCCCGTACGGGGTGGCCGCGCTCCTGTTCAGCCTGACGTCCCGATTCGGGTTCACCATCCTCCAGCAGCTCGCCGCGTTCGTCCTCATCACCCTGACCGGCCTGGCCATCCATCAGTTTGTCGTCTATTCCCTCCTGGTCAAATACTTAGGCGGGCTGTCCCCGCTGACGTTCTTCAGACAGATCAAAGAGGTGATGCTGACGGCGTTCTCGACCAGCTCGAGCAACGCCACCCTCCCGACCGCGATGCGCGTCACGGAGACGAACTTAGGCATCCCGCGCCAGATCACCGGGTTCGTGCTGACGCTGGGGTCGACCGCCAATCAGAACGGGACGGCGCTGTACGAAGGGGTGACCGTGTTGTTCATCGCCCAGCTCTTCGGGATTCACCTCAGCCTGAACGCGCAGATCGTCGTCGTGCTGATGTCCATCCTGTCCGGCGTCGGGACGGCGGGGGTGCCGGGCGGGTCGATCCCGCTGATCGTCATCCTCCTGGAGACGGTCGGGATTCCGGGCGCGGGCATCGGCATCATCTTAGGGGTCGACCGGCTGCTCGACATGTGCCGGACGGTGCTGAACGTCACCGGGGACATCACCGCGGCGGTGTACGTCGCGCGATCGGAAACTGCAAGGACAAAGGACGAAGGATGAAAAAGCAAGGACGAAGGACGAAGAAAACAAGGACGAAGTGGAAGAGGAGGTTCCGCTTTCGTGGGAATGACCTTCTGTAGTTTCGTCCTTCGTACTTAGTCCTTCGTCCTTCCACCAGGAGGACTCTATGCTCACCGCGGATCAGGTCTACGGGGTGATCCCGGCCATCATCACCCCCTTCACGGATGACGACCGGGTGGATACAGACGCCCTCGTGCCGCTCACGGACTACGTCATCTCTCGTGGCGTCCACGCCATCATGACGACGGGCGGGACGGGGGAGTTCCCGCACCTGTCCGGTGAAGAACGCCGGCTCGTCACGGAGACGGTCGCGGCGGCGGCGCGGGGCCGGGTTCCCGTCATCGCGGGCACGGCGGCGTGCAGCACGAAGGAAGCCATCCAGCTCACGAACGACGCGGCGGAAGCCGGCGCGGCCGCGGCCATCGTCACCGCCCCGTACTATTTCAAACTGCCGGTCGCCTCGCTCGCCCATCATTACCGGGAGATCGCCCGATCGTCGAGCATCCCGATCGTCCTGTACAACAACCCGCTGTACACCGGCAACGACCTTCCGCCCGGCCTGATCGCGGACCTGGCGGATGTGCCCGGCATCATCGGCCTCAAGCAGAGCAACCCGGATATGGGACAGCTCGTCGAAGTCATCCGGCTGGTCGGCGACCGCATCTCGATCTGCACCGGGATCGACAGCCAGTTCTACCCCAGCCTGTGCGTCGGCGGCCGCGGCATCTTTTCCACCGCCGCGACCGTCATTCCCCGCGAGATGGCGCAGGTGTACAAGGCGTTCGAGTCCGGCTCCTACGGCGAGGCGACCGTCCTGCACATGCGCGTCCAGGCCCTCAACCGGTTCCTCGAATACGACCCCGGCTACGTCTCCCCCTGCAAAGAAGCCCTGCGGATGTTAGGCTTCCGGACGGGGCCGGTGCGGAGTCCGATGCCAGACCTGACGGACGACGAACGGGCTGGGGTGAAACAGGCGCTGAAGGGGTTGGGGTATGAGGTGGGGTAAGAAGGGCGAAAAGGCGAAAGAGGGAAAAAGGCGAAAAGGGATTTCGACCTGTACGCGTGCTAATGAGATTTGATGATCAAAAC
>JACQVL010000290.1 GCA_016209865.1 Candidatus Latescibacterota bacterium
CTGTTCCATGACCATGGGGTACGAACGATCTTTGTCGAGAGTAACGGGCAGCTTGACGGGCTCCTCGATCTCTGGGTTGAGAGTGGGATGAACGGGGTGTACCTGTTGGAGGCAGGAGCGGGGGTTGATGCGCTGAACCTCCGACGGCGGTACGGCCGGGCGCTCGTCCTCATCGGTAATCTCGATCATCACGCCTTCTGCAAGGCGAAGCGTGATATTGCCGATGAAGTGCGGACGAAGGTGCCGGCTTTGCTCGAAGAAGGCGGGTATATTCCTGCCCCTGACCATCCACTCCCGCCTGAAGTCCCGCTGGAGAATTACGAATACTATCTGCAACTCTTGAAATTTGTCTAGAGAATCTTGCATATAGTGGAAGAATGGTGTAGTATTGTGTCTTACGAAGAAGTCGTCCCCATTACCGTAGGGAATTATCCAACAGGGAGGCACACACATGGCTGATTTCGATGCTATCGCCAACAACCTCATCGCCGGTCAGGCCCCGAAAGTCAAGGCGCTCGTCGAGCAGGCGGTCCAGGAAGGGACGCACGTCGGCGATATTCTCCAGCAGGGTTTGATCAAAGGGATGAGTGTCATCGGACAACGGTTCAAGAACAACGAATGTTACGTCCCTGAAGTCTTGATCGCGGCACGGGCGATGAAGGCCGGGATGGAGATCATCCGGCCGCTGCTCGCCGAGGCTCACGTGGAACCCGTCGGGACGGTTGTGATCGGGACGGTCAAGGGAGACCTGCACGACATCGGGAAGAACCTGGTTGCCATGATGCTCGAAGGGGCCGGGTTTCAGGTGGTCGACTTAGGCGTCGATGTCTCTCCTCAACAATTCATCGACGCCGCCAAACAGCACGGCGCACAGATCATCGGGATGTCCGCCCTGTTGACGACGACGATGACGTCGATGAAGACGACGATCGAGGCGATCAAAGCGTCGGGGCTCGAAGGGCAGGTTCGGACGATAATCGGGGGCGCGCCCGTGACGCAGGCGTACGCGGAAGAGGTCGGCGCAGACGGCTACGCGCGGGATGCGGCCAGCGCGGCGGATAAGGCGAAAGAGTTGCTGGCGGCGTAAATTATGCCTCATTCTTCTCTTTCCCTCACCATCCAGCCGGACGAGATCGTCGTTCAGGTGCCGTTCGAGACGACGGTCATGGACGCGCTCGCCCAGGCCGGAATCCCGATCACCGCGCCGTGCGGCCGGATGGCTCACTGCGGGAAATGCCGCGTCGTGATCGCGGCCGGGGTGCTGCCGCCGACCGAGGTGGAAACAGTCGTCCTGACTGCGGACGAGATCGCCCATGGCGTCCGGCTCTCCTGCCAGGCCCGGCTGATCGACGAAGCCACGGTCATCGTCCCGCCGGCATCCCGCGCGGCAGAGATGCGCGTCCTCATCGGCGGGACGCCGAGGCAGGTGACGTTCGACCCCGGCGTGGTGAAGAAAACCTTCTCGTTGACTCAGCAGACGCTCGGTAGTGCGGTGTCGGAGTTCGATCATCTCGGCCGGACCTTAGACATCCGGGCGGACCTGACGGCGGGCCTGGCGTGCATCCAGGCCTTGCCCGCCGTGTTGCACGGGTCGGACGCGCAGGCGACTGCCGTCGTCTGCGGGGAGAGGTTGATCGCGGTCGAGCGGGGGGATACCGCCGCCCAGTGTTACGGGCTTGCGTTCGATGTCGGGACGACGACCGTCGTCGGGACGTTGGTCGACCTGACCACCGGCCGGGATGTCGAATCCGCATCCGCCATCAACGCGCAGACCCAATACGGCCACGACGTGATCTCCCGGATTCATCTGACCCTGGAGCGGGAGGACGGCCTGGCGCTCCTCCAGCAGGCGGCCATCACCACGGTCAACCTCATCATCGACAAGCTGCTCGCGCGCGCCGGGGTGCGAGCAGACGACATCTACGAGATGACCGTCGTCGGCAACGCGACGATGATGCACCTGTTCTTAGGCATCCCGCCCCGGTCGTTGGGGTTTCTGCCGTACGTCCCGGTCATCAGTCATGCCGTCGACGTGGACGCGAAGATGTTAAGAGTGGCCATCAACCCGGTCGCCAACGTCCACGTCCTGCCCAACATCGCCGGGTTCGTCGGGGCGGACACGGTCGGCGCATTACTGGCGGCTGGATTGGACGAGCCGGACGACGGAGTCAGGCTGTTAGCCGACGTCGGAACAAACTGCGAGATCGTGCTCCGATTAGGCCACCGACTGATCGCCTGTTCGACCCCGGCCGGTCCGGCGTTCGAGGGTGCGCGCATCCAGCACGGGATGTACGCGGCCCCCGGCGCGATCGAGCAGGTCAGCCTGGAAGGGGAGTGTGTCTACAAAGTCATCGGGCGGACGAGTCCACAGGGCATCTGCGGGTCCGGGCTGATCGACATCGGGGCCGAACTGCTCCGGGTCGGGTTGATGGACGAAACCGGCCGGCTGCTGTCGGCTGAGGAAGTAGACGGACAGGTCAGCCAGGCGTTGCGGGATCGTCTTGCCGATGAAGGAAACGAGCGGCATTTTCTGATCGCGCACTCCGAGACGGGACAGCTCATTACCTTAACTCAGCGGGACATTCGGGAGCTTCAGGTGGCGAAAGCGGCCATCCGGAGCGGGATCGACGCGCTGCTGGCCACGGCCGGCCTCCGCCCCACCGACATCTCGACCCTTTACTTAGCGGGCGGGTTTGGCAGTTATCTCAACAAAGACCACGCGGTCCGGCTGGGGATGATCCCTGAGATGCCCCTCGACCGCATCCGGTTCATCGGCAATGCGGCGGCGGTCGGGGCCAAACTCGTCCTCATCTCTCAAGAGATGCGGCGGCGAGCGCAGCGAGTGGCGCGGACGACCGAGCATCTCCAGATCGCCGAGACGGCGGATTTCCAGTCCCGGTTTGCGGAGGCGATGCTGTTTGAAAGGCAGTGACGAGTGATAAGTGACGAGTGACGAGTAAGACCAATTCTCTCTGAAAGTCACGCATACGCCATCATGTGGATTCTCGCTCCTCGCTTTTGCGAGGATCAGTTTCGCGGGAATGACAGTAGAGAAACAGTTGCACCAGGGAGTATGTTTTACTCGTCACTTGTCACTCGTCACTTGTCACTGATTGAGAGGGTCGTATGCGTCTCTACATCATCTCCTGTGAAGTCTTCTGCCGCGAGTTCCAGGTGTTTGCGTCGGCGTCGCGGCATCTGATCGACACCGTTTTCAAGCCGTTCGGGCTGCACGACACGCCGGAAGTCCTCCGCGAGCGGCTCCAGGAGGCGATCGATGCGGTCCCCTCCGGCCGGTACGATTACATTCTCATCGGCTATGGCCTGTGCTGCCGGGGAACAGCCGGGCTGGTCGCGCGGGACACCCCGCTCGTCTTCGTCCGCGCGCACGATTGCATCACCTTCTTCCTCGGCTCGAAAGAACGGTACATCCACCAATTCACCGAACATCCGGGGACGTATTACTATACCTCAGGGTGGATCGAGCGCAAGGATGGGCATGCGGAGCAGGGGCACACCAGGGCGCTGAAGGATATCGAACGGCAGGCCCGGTTCGAGCGGTACGTCGAGCGGTACGGCGAGGACAACGCCCGGTATCTGATCGAGATGGAGACCCAGTGGCTGAGCCAGTACAAACGCGCGGCGTTCATCGACCTCGGCATCGGGAACACGGAAACCTACCAGACGTTCGTTCAGGGTGTTGCAGAGACACACGGATGGGAATACGAGGAGATTCAGGGGGATACCCGTTTGATCGAGCGGTTCCTCGAAGGGGAGTGGGACCCGGAGAGTTTTCTCATCGTCCCGCCCGGACAGCGCATGGCCGAGACGCATGATGCGAGCATCATAAAGGTGGAAAATAAAGCGGGTTGAGGTTAAGGTTGAGTAACAACCGAACTTTCTTAACCTTAACCTCAACCTTAACCTTATTTCTTTCTATCGAGGTGTGCATGATTGATCGTGAACGCTGGGTCCGCACGATGCACTTCCAGCGTGTCGATCATGTGCCGGACGAAGAGTTCGGGTACTGGACGGACACCCTGACCGCCTGGCATCAGCAGGGACTCCCGGCGCATGTGTTGAACGACCCGCAAGCCGACCGGTATTTCGGGTTTGCCCGGCGCGAGCACGTCCCGCTCCACCTGGGTCTCATCCCCAGCTTCGAGTACCGGGTCTTAGAGGAGACCGACCAGCATCGGGTGGTCATCGACAACGCCGGGGTCACCTGTTTGATCAAGAAAGACGGCACGTCCTCCATCCCGAAATACCTCAAGTTTCCGATCCAGACGCGGGACGACTGGGCGTGGTTCAAAGAACGGCTCAACTCGCACGACCCGCGCCGGCATCCCGCCAACTGGGATGAACTGAAGGCGCAGTGGGCGACGCGCGATTACCCACTCGGCGTCAGCGTCGGGAGTCTGTTCGGCTGGCTGCGGGACTGGATGGGGTTTGAGCACATCACGGTGACGTGCATCGACGACCCGGACTGGGTGCATGAGATGATGGAGCATCTGACCGAGTTCATCCTCACCATCATCGACCAGGCCGTCCGGGAGGTCGACCTGGATTTCGCGTCATTCTGGGAGGACATGTGCTTCAACATGGGGCCGATGATCTCTCCGGCGATGTTCAAGGAATTCATGGTGCCGAGGTACAAACGGATTACGGATTTCCTGCGGGCGCACGGGGTGGATGTCATCTACGTGGACTGCGACGGCAACATCAACGAACTGGTGGAATTGTGGCTGGAAGGTGGGGTCAACTGCATGTTCCCGCTTGAGATTCAGAGCGGCTCTGATCCTATTCCGATGCGGGAACAATACGGGAACCAGGTGTTGCTGATGGGGGGAGTGGACAAGACGAAACTGATCGAGGGGAAAGCGGCCATCCGGCGGGAGATCGATCGGATCGCCCCGCTCGTCGCGGCCGGGGGCTACATCCCGCACGTCGATCATCGGTGCCCGCCCGACGTCACGTTCGAGAACTACCGGTATTACTTGAAGACGAAACGCGAGGCGTTCGGGATTCCGGAACCCGTGCGAGAGGAGCGGTAGGGTGGATTTCTTCAGTCTGATCAAGAGCCGGCGGTCGATCCGGATCTACGAGCCCTGGACGGTCGAGCCTGAGAAGCTGTACCAAATCCTGGAGGCGATCAACGCCGCGCCGTCGGCGGGAAACCTGCAGGCCTACGACGTGGTCGTCGTCCGCGACCAGGACCGGAAGCAGCAATTGGCGGCCGCCGCCTGGGATCAGACGTTCATCGCCCAGGCTCCTCTGGTGCTCGTGTTCTGCGCCAACCCTGGACGTTCTGCGGAACGGTACAAGCGACGAGGAGCGGAACTGTACTGCATCCAGGACGCAGCCATCGCCGCGGCGTACGCCCAACTGGCCGCGACCGCCCTCGACCTCGCCAGCGTCTGGGTCGGGTCGTTCGAGACCGAGAAGGTTTGCGAAGCCCTCGGCGCGACGGCGGAGTTCGTCCCGGTGACGATCATGCCGATCGGCTACCCGGCGGAGAGCCCGCCCCCGTCGACACGGAGGCCACTGATCGACCTTGTGCACGAGGAACGGCTGGATGACTAATCTTCCCTATCCCATCCCCCCACCGGGCAGGTAGGCAATGGGCAGTGGGCAGTAGAAGCCGTTCCCCCGTCTACTGCCCATCTGCCTACTGCCCATCTGCCCGGTGGGGAGGGGTGAGGGGTGGCAAAAGGAGCCCACGATGACCTCACGAGAGCGTATACTCACCGCCCTGAAGCATCAGGAAGCAGACCGTATCCCCATCCACGACAGTCCCTGGGGATCGACCATCAACCGGTGGCGCAAGGAAGGGATGCCGGACGACATCCCCCCGGCGGAGTATTTCGAGTACGAGCTGGCGTCGTTCGGCGCGGACCTCTCGCCCGGGTTTCCGGTGAAGATCCTGGAGAAGAATGAAACGTATATCGTCGAGACCACCCCCTACGGCGGGGTGAGGAAGAACTTCCGGGACTACTCGACCACCCCGGAAGTGATCGGCTGGCCGATTCAGTCGAAAGAGGACTGGGATCGGATTAAGCCCCGGCTGGTGCCGGATTACACCCGGCTGGATTGGGTCAGCACGCGGGTCAACTACGAGCGGGCGGTCGAGGAGGGAAAGTTCATCACGTTCGGCGCCGCGATGGGGTATGACCTGTTTCAGTCGTACATGAAGAGCGAGGAGGAGCTCATCGCGCTCGTCACCGAACCGGACTGGATGCGTGAGATGTTCCGCACCCATGCCGACCTGCTGGTCGAGATGGCGAAGATAATGATGGAAAAGGGGTATAAATTTGACGGCGCCTTCCTATACAACGACATGGGCTACCGGAATGGGTTGCTGTTCTCCCCTGAGACATACCGTTCCCTCCTCCTTGAGACGGATCAGATCGTCTGCGACTTCTTCCACGGTCACGACATGCCCGTGATCCTCCACAGTTGCGGGGGTGTGAAGGAACTCATCCCGCACCTGATCGAGGCGGGGTTCGACTGTCTCCAGCCGCTCGAGGTGAAGGCCGGGATGGACCTGATCGAGCTGAAGGAGCAGTACGGCGACCGGATGGCGTTCATGGGCGGCATCGACGTCCGGGCGATGGCGCACCCCGACCCGGCGGTGATCGAGGAGGAGATCGGCACGAAGATCGAGGCGGCGAAACAGGGCGGGGGGTACATCTACCATTCCGACCACTCCGTGCCCAAGAACGTGAGTTTCTCGCAATACCTGCGGGTCATGGAGCTGGTCAGACAGCACGGACAATACAATGGCGCAGTGGTCTGAGGCGCGACGCCCGACGCTCGCGCGACTGCCCGGATGGGCCTGGCTGGCGGACGGGGCGATGGGCACGATGGTGCAGACGGCCGGATTGCCGTCGGGCGAGTGTCCTGAATCGTGGAACGTGACGCACCCTGAGCGAATCATCGACATCCATCGGCAGTACCTCGATGCGGGGTGCGATATCATCTTGACGAATACGTTCGGCGGGTCCCGGCTCAAATTACGGCGGTTCGGCCTCGGCGATCGAGTTGGCGACTTCAACAGAGCGGGCGTCCGGCTTGCCCGGTCGGCCGCCCGGCCGGAGGCGCTCATCGCCGCGTCCATCGGTCCGACGGGGGAGCTACCCGAACCCTACGGAGAGGTGAGTGTCGAGACATTCATCCTGGTGTTCGCCGAGCAGATTGCCGCTGTGGCCGAAGAAGGAGTCGATCTCATCTGGATCGAAACGATGAGCGACCTGACGGAGGCCTGCGCGGCCATCACCGCCGCACAAGCGACCTGCCAGCTCCCGATCATCACGACGATGACGTTCGAGCGGAGTCCACGAGGCTATCATACGATGATGGGAGTGAGTCCGACGGAGGCAGCTCGGTGCCTTCTCGATGCCGGGGCGGACTGCGTCGGCGCGAACTGCGGCTTAGGGAGCGACGACACCGTCGAGATCATCCGGGCGATGCGCGCGGCAGTGCCGGATGCGATGCTCGTCGCCAAGCCGAACGCCGGGCTGCCGCAGTGGAACGACGGACAGGCGCTGTACCCTGAGACGCCGGAGTGGATGGCGGCACGCGTCCCCCGGTTGATCGACGCGGGAGTCCGCATCTTCGGCGGGTGCTGCGGGACGACCCCGGAGCATGTCCGCGCGATGGCGCGGGCGGGCAAGACAGTGGTCGGGAGGTAGTCGGTGGTCGGTGGTCGGTTAAAACCATAAAATCAGGGACGATCCTAACCCCCGGCCCCTTCCCTGAAGGGAAGGGGAGCAACCAGGGCCTCTTGGCCCCCTTCCCTCGCAGGGAAGGGGGTCGGGGGGTTAGGCCGCATGCATATTATCTTCCCGAATCACCGGGGCATCTTTATTCCCTTCACGGCATAGTACGCGCCGGCCCACGACCAGAGTCGCGCCCCTACCCATTCGGTGGCCGTTCGCCAGTGCAGCCTGTTCTGGATATTCAGGGGAGGCGCGAAGATCGCCCGGCCAATCCAGTAGGGCTGGCAGCCGCTGGCGGCGAGGGCGGTGAGGAGGTCACGGGGTCGATGCCAGGAGGCACCCTGAAAGGAGCCTTTCCTGAAGGCAGCTTTGAGGCGTCGCCACCATTGCCAGGGGACATCGGGGTTCAACTCCCCGAGGAGGACTGTCCCGCCGGGCCGGCAGACACGGAGCATCTCCCGGATGACGGAGGTTGAATCCGGGCAGAAGCAGAGCA